>NZ_JAUBRJ010000032.1:0-82355 GCF_036701805.1 Microcoleus sp. N3A4 | reverse complement strand
TAAGTCAGAAGTTGGGATTCAACCAATTTTCAGTAAAACCTTTAATTATATCATAAAACTATTTTGCAAGAGGTCTATTAAATTCAATTAATTACACATTGTATTTCTCAAGACACGATACTGCCGTGTTCTTACGGTATTTCGCGTTTATTTAACCGCCTTTGATATTAACCGTAGAAACTTATACCTAAGTAACAGGCTCGAATCCCGATCGCCAAAGTATAAAATGTTGTTCATTAATAAATAATTGAAATTTTCGACCGACAGATCAAAAACTATGCTGTTTATGCCCTAAGATAGATACACTAAGTTTGTCAAATTAATGTCGGGGTTAAGGTCAGCCGATATGGACGCAACAGCAAATGTAGTAGATTTGACTGCGATCGTGCCGGGATATCGCTCGATCGCGCAATTGTACACCGATTCTCGATCGGCTGTCGATCGAGCCGTGCGCGATCGAGAACGGCAACCCGCCACTAAAATTCTCAAACCTACTTCGTTGTGGCGGAGGATTTCCGGGAGGCGGTGCTGCCAGAATACGATAAAGTTGCATCAGCCGCCGTTAATTGCATCGGTCGAAATAGTCCTCAAGCGAACAGACATTCTCGACGAACTCGAACGAAGGCCAGTTATTTACAAATATATGAAACATCCGAATATTTGAATTGCTCTTGACCAAGAATTTCAAAGGTGGTACCCGCCACGCGATCGATCCGTGGAATCAATCCAAAATCTCAAATCTAAAATCCTCAAGCCCCCGACTCGATCCGTGGGGTCAATCCAAAATCTAAAATCTAAAATCTAAAATCGAATGACTGTTACCTGCCAGATGGAGGCGTATAAATTTTAGCAAAAAGAGGCGACGGATTCGGGATATATTCGGTCGATCCGAAGCCGCTAGACAGGAAAAATGGATGCAAACCTTATTTTGAGAAGTGTGTTTAAATGCTAGTAACAATGATGCACGACTTTTATGATACGCTGGCAGATTTGGCAATCTATGCAGATGTCACACCGGCGGAGCGCCAACAAATCCTTAAGCGCGTTGGGGTCAGTCAGAAAAAACTCAAAGAATTCGCGCACCATACCCCGATCAATTACCAGCACAAGTTCGATCTGGTTGAGGCAGAATGGCTCCGCGTTTTGGGGCAGACAGCAGAAGCAATGGAACTGTACGATCGAGCTATTACCGGAGCTCAAGCTAACGAATATTTGAATGAAGAAGCTCTTGCCTGCGAACTAGCTGCTAAGTTTTACCTGTCATTGGGAAGAGAAAAAATTGCGCGAGTCTACATGACAGATGCCTGTGATTGCTATGTCCGCTGGGGAGATAAAGCCAAAATTGACGACTTAGAAAAACGCTATCCTCAATTGTTAAAACCGATTTTAGAACCCGCAAAACTCTCTGCAAATCCATTAGCAAATTTTCCAACACCTGCTGGGCAAAATCAATCGCTTCATCCATCCATTCATCCGTCTGTTTCGGCTATCGTCTCAGATTTCGGAAATTTTTCAAGTCTGCTACAAGCTTGTCAAGCCCTCTCTAGTGAAATTCAGCTCGATCGACTGATTGCCAAACTGATGCAACTGGCGATGACAAATACAGGATCGGACAAAGCAGCGCTGATTTTGCCAAACGGCAATCAATGGGAAATCGCTGCTACAAGCGCGATCGACAATTTTGGAGTCGAGCGGGCGATCGACTTATCATCCGCAACACTCGATGAAAACAGCGATATCTTGCCCCTCAAAATTGTTGACTGCGTTAAAAACTTGTTGAAACCTGTGATTGTGCGGGACATCGCTCAAAAATGTGATTGGGATTCCGACTCCTACATCCTCAAATACGAACCGCAGAGCGTGTTGTGTTGGCCGATTCTCGATCGAGGCAACTTAGTCGGCATTTTGTATCTGGAAAATCGGTTAACCGCAGGAGTTTTTACCCGCGATCGCCTGCAACTTCTCAATCTCCTGTGTTCCCAGGCAGCCATCTGTTTGCAAAATGCTCTGCTATATCAAAAATCTCAGGATTACTGCCGACAATTAGAGCGATCGCTAGCAAAATTCACCCGAACCGAAGCTCAGCTTGCCGATCAAAAACAAATGCTCCAAGCGATTATTGATGTCGCTCCGATTTGGATTTGGATGGTTAATCCCAGCGGTAAAGTACAGTTTTTGAACGAGACCTTTTCTCAACATATGGGCGTGCCTGTGAGCGCTTTCCTAGCTGTCGATCATTACAAAGATATACTGGGAGAGGATGCAGCGGGGTGTCTGCTTTCAGATGCCGCTTGCCTTGCCCAAGATTTGCCGCATTACTCCATCGAAACTCTCAGATTTGTTGACGGGAAACGACACTATTTAGAAGTCACGAAAGTGCAGCTAAAAAATTGCCAGGGCGAGACGATCGGGATTATTGGTTTGGGTGTTGATGCCACCGATCGCAAGCGAGCATCGGAACTTTTGCAAGAGCAAAATCAACAGCTAGAACAAACTTTAAAAGATTTACAGCAAGCGCAACTGCAAATCGTGCAAAACGAAAAAATGTCTGCTTTGGGCAATTTAGTTGCCGGAGTTGCCCACGAAATTAACAATCCGATTGGGTTTATTTCTGGGAATTTAAGCGAAGGTAAAAAGAGTTTGAAAGATGTTATAGAACACTTAGAATTGTATCGCTCCGCTGCACCGAAATCAGAAATTGCCGACCACGCCCAAGAGATAGACATCGATTATCTCTTGGAAGATTTACCGAAGATGATTGATTCAATGCAAGTCGGGTGCGATCGCATTTGCAGCATCAGCACCAGTTTGCGTACCTTCTCCAGAGGCGACAAAGACTACAAAGTTCCTTTTAATATTCACGACGGCATTAATAGCGCTATTTTAATTTTGAAACACCGCCTCAAAGCAAACGAACACCGCCCGCAGATTGAAGTGATAACTAAATACGGCAATCTCCCTAAAATCGAATGTTTTCCCGGTCAATTAAATCAAGTTTTCATGAACCTGCTTGCCAATGCGATCGACGCCTTAGAAGAGTCAAATGTAGGACGCAGTTTTAGTAAAATTGCCGCCAATCCCAACCGCATCACAATTTGCACTGAGGTAATGGGCGAAGCGCACATTAAAATTAAAATTGCTGATAACGGCACCGGGATCAAAGAGGAAGTGAAACAGCAGATATTCGACCATTTGTTCACGACGAAAGGTGTCGGTAAAGGCACTGGATTGGGTTTGGCAATTGTCCACCAGATTGCGGTAGAAAAACATGGCGGAAGCATCGAGGTGAATGCGGAGCCGGGAGTTGGCACTGAGTTTGCGATCGTTTTGCCTGTGAAGGGATAAATTTTAATTAAGATTCAATTTTTTTTAGGCGATCGCGTAATAAGATATACTGACTTTGATTCGGGTCTTTTGTTGAAAGCCTTGGTATAACTCTTTTAAACAGAACTTACGCACAAACAACGTAATTATGTCATTGTTCACTGTGTGTCGCAATCTCAAACCCTTGATTTAACGCCCTTGAGTACGTATAGCGGTTCGAGCGAAAGATTCGCGGACGTAGTTGGGCCCCGGCCCAATAAGTCTGGGTGGTTATGTAAGCTGTCAGTCATACCTCATCTTTTTGAGAAAGGCTATAAGTCCTATTAAAGTAGGATCATTTTTTTGATCGAGCAGTTGTTCGATCGCATCAATTTTTCCCACCAACGTTGAGGAAAATCCGCCACCGTGAGCAAGGGGAGCTAGACTTTTTACTTTTCCCTAGCGAATAGGCGAGTTTTTGAACGAAGCTTTGAGCTACCTTAAAACGTTATGAGTTGCTCGCCCTCATGAAAGAGGATTGGTGTGTGCGATCGCAAAACGCTAATAGACATCTCCAGAAAAGCCAGTCTTGAACAGGCATCCTGCCTGTTCCACAAGAATTATGGGAGAGGTCTAATGAACTTTACTGAGTGTATCTCATGCGGTTGATAACCGCTATATTGGCTCAAGTGATTTATCTGACTGAGGAAGTAAAAGCGATGAAACTGCAAACCATTGGCTCGACCGTACTCTTCTCACTTCTAGCCGCGCTCAGTGGCGGCGATTTTCCCTTCATCCTTAGTGCTCAAGCCAAAATCCCTTCTACTCAAGAGTTGGCCCAGAACCCTACAGACCGGAAAGCGGAAGCTGACAGGCTGTTAGACCAAGGCCGTCAGCAATTTCAGATAAGTCAATTTCAAGCAGCTATACAGTCTTGGCAGCAAGCGCTAATCATTTGTCGGGAAATTAAAGACCGCCAAGGCGAGGGAAGAGCTTTGGGAGGTTTGGGAATTGCTTGCGATTCCCTCGGCGACTACACCAAAGCCATTGAGTACCAGCAGCAGTCGTTGGCGATCGCCCGCGAAATTAAAAACCGCCAAAGTGAGGAAGCAGCTTTGGGCAATTTGGGAATTGCTTACCGTAGGCTCGGCGACTACGCCAAAGCCATTGAGTACCAGCAGCAGTCGTTGGCGATCGCCCGCGAAATTAAAAACCGCCGAAGTGAGGGAGCATCTTTGGGAAGTTTGGGAAATTCTTACCTTAACCTCGGCGACTACGCCAAAGCCATTGAGTACCAGCAGCAGTGGTTGGCGATTGCCCGCGCAATTAAAGACCGGCGAGGTGAGGGAAAGGCTTTGGGCAATTTGGGAAATGCTTACCGTAGCCTCGGCGACTACGCCAAAGCTATTGAGTATGCTCAGCAGTGGTTGACGATCGCCCGCGAAACTAAAGATCGCCAAGGTGAGGGAGCAGCTTTGGGAAATTTGGGAATTGCTTACCTTTACCAAGGTGAGATAGGAAGAGGGGACAGTTCAGACTCAATGTTAAGTTTGGTGGCAAGGTCGAGAAGTTTTGGATTGGATTTCGGCAACTACGGCAAAGCGATTGAATACGAGAAGCAGCACTTGGCGATCGCCCGTGAAATTAAAGACCGCGAAGGTGAACGGATAGCTTTGGCAAATTTGGGATTTGCACTCTACCGAGAAGGCAATTTCTCAGCAGCCGAGAAACCACTACTAGATAGTATCAAAGTTTCAGAATCTCTCCGAGCTCGCTTAGACAATGCCAACAAAGTGTCAATCTTTGACACGCAAACTAGCCCATATCGCAACTTACAAATAGTCCTCATTGCCCAGAAGAAAACTAATGAAGCCCTGGAAATTGCCGAACGGGGAAGAGCCAGAGCTTTTGTAGAGTTATTAGCTGCTCGACTCGCCCCCTCTGCCTCTGCTCAAATCACCATAAACCCGCCCAACATCCAGCAAATTCAACAAATTGCTAAAGAACAAAACGCCACCCTCGTTGAGTATTCAACTATCGGGAATCAAGCTCTCTATATTTGGGTAATTAAGCCGACTGGTGAAATTACTTTTCGCTCTGTTGACCTCAAATCCCTCAACATTCATCTAACACCAGCTACGGAAAACACAAGAGTCGCTGCTGCTACTGGCAGAGGATTGAACGAACAAGATACAGTCTTTGCAGACATGATTCGCGGTAGTCGCGATGCTCTGGGTACATCGGAAAATAATCTCTCCTATCAACCCGCAACAAATCGCCCAAACTCAACACCTGCTAATTCCCGAACCGCCAACCCACAATTACAACAACTTTATCAATTACTGATTGAACCAATCGCCGATCTTTTACCCACTAATCCCAATGCTCCCGTTATCTTCATTCCTCATAAATCTCTCTTTTTAGCTCCCTTTGCTAGCCTCCAAAATGCCCAAGGTCAATACTTAATTGAAAAACATACCATCATCATTGCTCCTGCCATTCAAATCTTGCAGCTAACCCACCAAGCGAGACAAAAAAACCGACAAACTTCCCCCCAAAATATCCTCGTTGTCGGCAATCCTACTATGCCAAAAATTGGCAACCCCCCACAACAATTACAACCACTTCCGGGCAGCGAACAGGAGGCCAAAATTATTGCCCAACTTCTGAACACTCAAGCGATTATCGGCTCTCAAGCCACGAAAGTATCCATTACTCAACAAATGTTAAATGCTCGGATTATTCATCTAGCCACTCATGGTTTACTCAATGAAGTCAAAAGGCGAGATATGCCAGGAGCGATCGCCCTGGCTCCCTCGGGAAATGATGACGGCTTGCTCACTTCCAGCGAAATCTTAGATTTAAAATTAAATGCTGAATTAGTGGTTTTAAGCGCTTGCAATACAGGTAGAGGAACATTAACGGGCGATGGTGTAATTGGCTTATCTCGCGCATTAATTACTGCTGGAGTTCCCAGCATCCTCACCTCTCTGTGGTCGGTTCCCGATGCTCCCACAGCAGAATTAATGGCAGAATTCTATCGCCAGTTGCAGCAAAATCCCAATAAAGCTCAAGCCTTGCGGCAAGCAATGTTAATCACAATGAAAAAGCATCCAGAACCCAGAGATTGGGCTGCATTTACCCTGATTGGTGAAGCAGAGTAATAGCTTTTAGGATTTATGCAAGTGGCACATAGAGTAGGCGGTAAGGTAAATCCTTCAGAATTTACGCAGGCACACTAGATATACAGCATATTCCAGGTTGATGAAGTACAGTAGCAGCAGCTTGTCAACCAGTTTTTGAAGTGCTTCGTATTGCTGGGAGGGTGAAACTTAAAGGCTTTTTGGGCGCGCGATAGTAAGTAGGTTATTACTGAGATATTGCACCATTTTCAATAAGCATTTTATGAACAGGCTTTCCGGCCTGTTCCACAAAAAAAATAATCTCTTGTGGAACGGGCATCTTGCCCGTTCTTGAGAATGCTGCAAGATGTCAGTTATTACTGAGATATTGCACCATTTTCAACAAGCATTTTATGAACAGGCTTTCCGGCCTGTTCCACAAAAAAAATCATTTCTTGTGGAACGGGCATCTTGCCCGTTCTTGAGCATGGTGCAAGATGTCAGTTATTACTGAGATATTGCACCATTTTCAATAAGCATTTTATGAACAGGCTTTCCGGCCTGTTCCACAAAAAAAATCATTTCTTGTGGAACGGGCATCTTGCCCGTTCTCGAGCATGGTGCAAGATGCGAGTTATTACAAATAAACATTACATGAGGAGAGGGCGGATCGATCAATATTGTGGATGTGAATCAAAGATTGTTGGTAAAACCCGCCCTACAAATATTGCGGTTAATTTATCCAAAACAATCTAATTTAATCACTCGGTAAACTCAATTTTATTACCTGTCCAACTGATACCTCGTGCTTGTGCGTCGCTACTACCACCGCACCTTCTAATCGCGGATCGTAACATCCAACCCAAGCCGCAGGATGGCATTCGTGCACTAAATACCCGTACAGCCAAATCGCTCCTCTACCTTCAATGACAATTCCTTGGCTGTATTGAACATCTTGAGGAAGTTTCAAACCTTGTAAATCATCTGGTGTGATAATACCGTCTTGAGTTGTAATTCGCAAGCGCAAATGTTGGTAAGCTAAACCGTCTTGAGTTTGATTGGGGATTATTTTTAATTCAATCGGATTCATTGGATGCAAAAATGTTGAATGCTGTTGTAAAATCATATACCTTTTAGGGTAAATTGGGAATCCGATCGCCAACTTTGAGTCCCAATTGCGCCGCCCTTCCGCCTCTGAGTTCAATAACTCCGTCAACGGGAACATCCGGGCCGTAGTTGGGGCAGGTTTCGCTCAAACACGGCGGTACGTTAGGAATTATCGCCTGCACGACGCCTTCCCGCAGAAAAACCATATCGAGTTCAATCAACACGTTTTTCATCCAAAAACGCACGTTTCGCGCGGGTTCGATCGGGAAAAACATTCCCCTGTCATCGGGTAATGCTGTCCGAAACATTAAACCTGTGGCTTGTTCTTGGGGAGTTTGCGCCACTTCCAGTCCGATCGCGCGATCGGCTACAATCGTGTTAACCGAAATTGGCAAAAGCTGACCCCTATCTAGTCCGCCAAACAGCGATATAAAGTTTGATTCAGTCAGATTAGGGTTTCCCGAAACAACTCCTAAATAATTACCAGAGTTTTTATCTTTCATAACAGTTTGGTTGTCGGAAACAGAAAGCTCCAAATCGCTAAACTTCAGGCCTTCTGTCAAGACAATTTTATCATTGCCGTTGCCAAAATCTGTAATTATATCGGCTTCAGTAATAGTAGATGCGGCGGCGGTTCTTTCGATCGCAAATAAATCATCGCCCGCGCCTCCTGTCAAGATATCCCCGCCTTCGCCGCCTATGAGCAAATCGTTACCCCGATCGCCAAACATCCAATCCGACTCTTGTCCTCCATAGATTGTATCGCTTCCCTGCCCTCCAGACAGCGTATCAGCGCCTTCATTTCCTGCTAGCAAATCATTTTCCCGATCGCCAAAAAGCCGATCGTTTCCCCCCAAACCTTGAACAGTATCATTACCCGCAAATCCTCTAATCGTATCGTTGCTGAGAGTTCCCAGGAGAAAATCGAAGCCGAAAGTACCGTCGATGTTAACCATTTTGCGTTTAATGATGCGTTTAATAAAAGGAAGATTTGGCGATCGGCATCCGCCAACCGGTACCAAAAGCTCGATCGCTAATTTTCAAACCCGGGGCTGCTTGTCGCCGTTTAAACTCCGCTTGCCTCACTAATTTTACTACACGTTTAACCACCGCTTCATCGTGTCCCGCAGCGATAATTTGTTGGGCAGATTCGTGATGTTCGATCGACCGCTGCAAGATGTCATCTAAAACATCGTAATCCGGCAAAGAATCTTGGTCTACTTGCCCCGGTTTCAGTTCAGCACTCGGCGCTTTACTAATGATATTAACCGGAATAATTTTCTTTCCCAACTCTGGCTGATTTTTTACCTTCTCAATCCCAGAATTCAGCCACCGACAAAGCGAATAAACCCGAGTTTTCGGGACATCAGAAATCACCGCCAATCCCCCATTCATATCGCCGTAGAGAGTGCAGTAACCCACCGCCATTTCCGACTTATTGCCAGTCGAAAGCAGCAAATGTCCGAACTTATTAGAAATTGCCATCAACAGATTGCCTCGAATCCGCGATTGAATATTTTCCTCAGCAATCCCGAAAGGTGTGTTGACAAACAAATCGGCGAGAGTACGATCGTAAGTTTTCATCAAATCGCCGATCGGCAACATTTCGCTCGCGATGCCCAGATTTCGGGCTACTTCCAAAGCATCATTAACCGAATGATCCGAACTGTAAGGAGAAGGCATCAACACCCCTAGAACATTTTCGGGCCCGATCGCGCAACTGGCGATCGCCGCCACCAAAGCCGAATCTATCCCGCCACTCAAACCGAGTACAACCTTAGAAAAACCGCACTTGCGGACATAATCTCGCACTCCCAAAACCAAAGCAGCCCAAATTTCTGCATCTCCCTCGCCAGGATAAAAACTCAACGACGCCGCCTCAATTCCTGCTGCACTTTGCTGATTGCTGCCAACTAAATCTTGTTTAGCTGCGTCATATTCCAGCACCGCAAAATCCGTTTCAAAAGAAGCTAATACCTGAATCAAATCACCCTTTCGATTCACAGCAAAACTGCTGCCGTCAAAAATAATATCGTCATTTCCCCCTACCTGATTAGCGTAAATAATCGGTATCCCGCAGCGGATGACGCTGTGCTGCAACATCGCCGATCGCACTCCCCGCTTCCCCGCACAGTAAGGCGATGCCGACAAATTCACCACTAAATCTACGCCCAATTTTGCCAAATCGGAAACAGGATCGCCCGCGTAACTGCGTTTACCCCAAAACTCCTCATTGTTCCACAAATCTTCACAAATTGTCACGCCGATTTTGACTTCGCCAATAGAAAAGTAATTGCTGTTTTCTCCCGGTTCAAAATATCTATCTTCATCAAATACATCATAAGTAGGCAACAAGCGTTTATGAAAAACTGTTTTGACTGCGCCATCTTGCAACAAAACAGCGCTGTTAAACAATGGTTTTCCGCCGAGTTGAACCGCATTAGCATTAGGTACGGCAGTGCCGACTATGACTGCCAACTCCGGCGGCAAAGCTTGCGCCAGTTGCTGCAACTGTGCGCCTGCGGCTGCAATGAAACTCGGATCGATCAACAAATCGCGCGGCGGATAACCGATCAGGGAAAGTTCCGGTGTTAGCAATAAGTTTGCGCCCTCAACCTCCGCTTTTTTCGCTGCCTCCCGAATTAGGTTGGAGTTGCCAAAGATGTCACCAATCATAGGGTTGAGTTGTGCGATCGCAATTTTCATATTAGGAATGAGAATTAAATAACTTGCATTTTTTGTAGGTTGGGTTGAGGAACGAAACCCAACAATCAAGCGTGGCGTTGGGTTTCGTTCCTCAACCCAACCTACGGAAGTTATTTAATCCACGATCCTTACCTGCATCACTACCATAAATATTGCTAACAGTCCGCCCGCGCGGACTCGATTTCCTATAGTCCTAGATTTGAATATAGGGAAACATTACTCAGATTTGTAATGTTTCAATTCTTCATCAATATAATAATTTACCAAATCCCGGTAAATATTTTCAACCACATCAGGATTCAAACCCGATTCTAAAGCCCACTCCCGCCGCTGCTGTAACATAGCATGAAAGCGATCGGGCGCTCTAACGCCAGCTTCACTCGTTTTGAACCTTGCTGCCGCGACGACGTATTTAAATCTCTTGCTCAAAGCGTCGATCACTTCTCGATCGATGATATCAATTTCCTCCCGCACTTCGTTAATATTAGCGCATTCATCAGGGTCTTTCATCGCCGACACTCCTTAATAGCTTCTATTCTAATGTTACTAAATTGATCCCCGAATGTCATCCAAGGAACAGCTAGATAAACACCAGCGGCTTATTTTTGAAAGGAGCAAAAGCGGTCGCATCAAAGCGGTACAAACTAGCAGGGCGGCCAGCCCCCCGCGAAACCTTGACACCGGTATCGCACAAAAAACCCAATTTCAACAATCGAGCTCTAAAATTAGAATAATCAGAAAAATTTTCCCCCAAAATAGTTGTATAAAGTTGATACAAATCGCTCAAAGTAAAAAGTTCCGGCAAAACTTCAAAAGCTACCGGACTGTATTCAAGTTTGTTACGCAGTCGCCGGTATCCGTATTCGAGAATTTGGTTGTGATCGAAGGCTAGCTTAGGAACTTGTTGCACGGGATACCAAGCAATGCCGCCGACTCGGTGGTCCACACCCGCAACTACACTCCCAGCAATTAACTCAGCTTCTTCAAACCGAACCAAAGCAAAATAACTAACTGAAAGATAACGATCGCCCCTGGTAAATTCCCGAGGATCGCGCCCCGGTTCTCCGAAAGTATACAATTGCTCCAGATACAAGTTTTTTACCCGGATTTTCTCAGACAAAATCCGGTAAGCCGCATTTTCAAGAGACTCTCCGTGCCGCACCAAAGTGCCGGGAAGACTCCAAGAATCAATAAACGGTTCGTCTTGCCGCATTACCAACAGCACCAACAAGCGGTTCTGCACGGTATCGACGGAGAAAATAACATTATCTACTCCTACTTTAAAGTCAGCTAATGAGCAACCTTCGCTCTTTTTTGTGCCTCGTGCCATGCGTACAAATGCTCCCTATGGATGTAATCTTCAATGGTCGGAGTCAGAGCTTCCGTGTCTCCTGTTTCCCGATAGGAAGTAGAAGAAACATTGGGAGCACTCAAAGATGCGATCGCCACCTCTGCACCCATCCGCCTCAACTGCCACAAATCTAATTGTTCTGACGGATAACCCGGGCGCGGTACTATCAGCAACTCCACTTGTTTTAACAATTCTTCAAACTTGTACCAGCGAGACAGTTGCCCCACCAAGTCGGAACCTATTACCAGCGTCAAATCTGCATCCGGCCACAGCAATCTTGCTTGTTCCACAGTTTCTAGCGTCCTCGGACTGCTGAGTTCTGGATGCAAACAAAGATTGTGTCTCGGCGAATTAATTTCTTGAATGATTAACAGCAGCATTGCCGATCGGTGTTCTAGAGAAGTTTGGTGCGACTTAAAAGGATTGTCCGACGCCCAAACTGCTACCCAATCAAAATTTTGGGAAAGCCAATTCAGGATAGTTTTGTGTCCCGCTGTAGGCGGATCGGCACTGGTTCCAAAAAGAGCAATCTTCTGCATAGGGAATCGGTAATAGTTAATTGGGAATTGTTGACTGTTGACTGTTGACTGTTGACTGTTGACTGTTGATTGTTGATTGTTGACTGTTGATTGTTAATTGTTGATTGATAACAACTGACAACTGACAACTGACAACTGACTACTGACTCTTTTTCGTTTTTTGGGTGAGACTCTGCAAATCTGTAGAAATTTCCACTGGCGGCGAAATCGGGTTGTCAAGTTGCCGAGTTTCGGCTCGAAGACTGGCGACAGAAGCAGCAGTTCGTTTGGCGATATCCTCCAAACTTTCCTGGTTCTGCACTCGTTTCCCATCCTTGACAACCAACTCCATTAATGGTAAGTGAGAATCGCCATTGTGAATAATTTCACCGGACAATCCCAAACAATCTCCAAGAATTTGCCCATTTTCAATATGTCTAAAAATTTGCTTTTTTCCTGGATATGTTACCTTGCCGCTTGCCTCTTTCATCACCGGAATCCCGTCAATTTCCACCAACTTATAAACACCGTTCACAGGCGAACCGCTGACCAACTTCGTTCCCAAACCGTAACCGTCAATGCAAGCGCCGCTACTTTTTAATTTAGCAATTTCTCGATCGTCCAAATCGCCGCTAGCAAAAATTGGAACGCCCGGAAGGAGCGATCGAACTTCCCGAGACAGCACCGCCAAATCGCCCGAATCCAGCCGCACGCCTTCCAACTGCATTTCACCGCTGTTTACTCGATCGGCCAACATCCGCGCCGCCACCACAGTATTATAAGTATCGATCAGCAGCGGTGCCCCCGGAAAACAGCGGTGAAAAGCTGCAAACGCCTCATTTTCGCTACCTTCTAGAGCCGCCACAGCCATTACCAAAGCATGAGCCATAGTACCTACAGGTTTGCGGCCCAACTTCAAAGCAGCCAAAACATTAGAAGTTCCGTCGAACCCAGCAGCCAGAGCCGCCCTAGCCGCCCACACAGCAGCTTGAGGCCCAAAAGCCCTGCGCGTCCCGAATTCCAGCAACTTAGCATCCGGGCCCGCCGCATCCCGCAGCCGCGCAGCCCGCGTCGCAATCAAAGTTTGATAATTTATCGCATTCAACAAATAAGTTTCCACCAACTGAGCCTGCCACAGAGGAGCCTCAATTCGCAGCAGCGGCTCGTTGGCAAACACCGCCGTCCCCTCCGGCACCGCCCAAACATCCCCAGTAAAGCGGGCTGTGGCGAGTAGAGTCCAAAATCGCTCCGGGGCACCTGCAAAAATCCCAGTGGACTGCAAAGCCTCTATTTGCGCCGGAGAAAACCGAAATTTCTCCAGATAGTCGAGAACTTGAGCCAAACCCATCGCGATCGCGTAGCCAAAACCCTCTGGCAGCCTGCGCGCGAACAGCTCAAAACTCGCGGCCCGCCCGTCGAGGCCTTCCCCAACGTAACAAGCCGCCATCGTTAGCTGGTAGAGATCGGTCAAAAGGCTGTAATCTGCTGAGGAAACAGTCAGTTCTTGGTCTTCTTGGATTTCTTCAAAACCTGTGAGCTGCAAGCTTTCTGTGGTAGTTTTCATAAGAAAAACCCCGAACAAATTTCTTTATTTAATTATAGTGACTAACACCATATCTTTTTGTAAATTTTTGATAAAGATTGCAGATATTTGTTTGAATAATTCCTTGAGTACGGCGGTGAGTAGCAGATTTGAGGTGGCTTGAGGCGTGAATATTATGGTAGAATCCATAAAAACACCTCATTTAACAAACTCAGGAATTAACCGCAAACACTCAAGCGTTCCAGGTTTTTTACGCAAATATTTGGTTGCAGCCGTCGAACCGAGTTAGAAAACCCGGTTTCTGAGCGTCGGGAGTGCGATCGCCACTGCATGAGTTGAGCAAGGAAAAATCTACCAGCAAAAGGTCGATCGCCCACAAATGCGTAATTCCTAAAACCTTCAGTTTGCTTCAATGTTGCAGACTAATAAGTAATTCAAATAAATATTGCTAAAGTAGTCCAAAGGCAAAAAATAAGAGTAATCTAAAAGTATCCCAAGCCACACAAGAGAGGCGGATTTTATGAATCTTTATAAATCTGTTGTAAACGCAATGCGTTACGTTTCGGAAGCAGCCTCGCGGATTTTTAGACGCAGCGATGACGATTATCCCAACACTGGCGTTCAGCCTTTTGAAGGTACGCCACCCAAAGGCTCTAAATGGGAAAAATGAGCAGCCGATCGGGGATTTTCTAGCGATGCAGGCAAAGGCATTCTGTTTAACAGTCAACAGTTAATTGTTAATTGTTAATTGTTAATTGTTAATTGTTAATTGTTAATTGTTAATTGTTAACTGTTGACTGTTGACTGTTGACTGTTGACTGTTAATACTAATTGTAGGTTGGGTTTCACTTCGTTCTACCCAACCTATCAATTACCAATTACCCAAAACTGATTCAGAAAAAAGCCGATCGCAGCACTGCCGATCGGCACGCTCAAATTGTCAATTCCCCACTTAGAAACCGATTCTAAACTAGCAGCAACCAAAGCCACAACGGCAGACACCACCCAAGTTTGCCAAATATTGCCTTGAACCGCCAGCAAAATCAAACAGCTAACAGCAAAACTCACCAAATACATAGTTGCAGAACCTTCCCAACTCTTCTGCATTCCCCAAACTCGATAAATATGTTTGCCGTATTTCTGGCCGATGACAGCAGCCAATCCGTCGCCCCAAGTCATCACTAAAATGCCCAAAGCAGCGTATTCCTGATGTTGCAGCGGCCAAAACCAAGCTACGAGAATGCTGATACTAACAGCATAGAAAAAAGTCCCCAAACTCTTCCGGTTGATACTGTTAACACTCGGCAAAATCGGAACTTGGTAAGAAATTAGGGCGATCGCGCCTGCTAAAATTCCCGCCGAAATCACCACCCAACCGGGTATTTCCAGCCACCACGCCAGCAAAATCACGTTCCCACTACCGATGTGAACCACCTTCCGCGACACCTCAGCATCGACAGAAGTAAAGCGATTTAAGCCCTCAGCTATCAGTAAAATCAAGCCCAGCCAGACTCCCACGAGGGAAATTTGCAGCCACACAGTCGGAACTTCAGCAAATATAGACACGATATTTAGGAAACACTTATTTACATCAGGCACTGTTTACTACTTTAGTGGAAAGCGCGATCGCTCTGTTCGGCGTTGGCAGGATTTTCTACCGTCACTACGGTATAATTTACTCGCTCTCCTGTGGTTGGCTTTGGAGGAAAAGTGAGTTAGGCTAATCAAATTAGTCGTTTGAAGTTTTGAAACTCTCGGAGAATCTGATTGCTATGCAATATGTATTAATCATTCATGAAGTAGAAAACTATGAAGCTTGGAAACAGGTATTCGATCGTGCTGCAAACTTACGAAAAGAAGCTGGCGAGCGATCGTATCAAGTCTTGAAGTATGAAAATGAACCCAACAAAATTGTTCATTTCTCCGCGTGGACATCTATCGCAGATGCTAGGGCGTTTTTTGAGTCGCCTAGACTGGTTAAAATTCGAGAGGAAGCGGGAGTTAAAGCTCCTGAGTTTATTTATCTAGACCAATTAGAGTCAGGAGTATTGTGAAAGACATATTTGTATAATGTAAGTTGTTCAAACTATGGGGTTAAGTTTTGAGTATGTACGACGGTAGCTACTACCAGCTAATGGCTGAGTACAATTGCTGGATGAATCAAAAAATATATTCTGTCTGCTCGGGAATTCCTGATGAACAGCGCAAACAGGATATGGGTGCCTTTTTCAAGTCGATTCATGGCACTTTGAATCACTTACTGTATGGTGACAAAGCATGGATGGGTCGTTTCACTCTTCACCCATTTTCTGTTACCGTTATCGGGCAAGAACTGTATGGTGAATTTGAGGCTTTGAGAGCCGAACGGGAGACAACGGATCGGCAAATTATAGAATGGTCTAGACACCTTAATTCTGACTGGTTGAGTCAACCGTTTGAGTACACAAGCAATGTAGATGGTAAATGCCGCGTGCTACCGACTTGGGTTCTGGTGACACATATGTTCAATCATCAAACTCACCATAGAGGACAAATTACCACACTGCTCAAACAACTTGGCTACGACCCAGGCGTTACAGATATTCCGTGGCTACCCGTCGCCTCTGTATAACGTCAAGATAATATCAAGGCATTTGATTCCTAATTATTACTATCCGTTTCCTGCTGACAATGCTGTGACTATGGCTGTTACTGCGGGACTAAGACTAGACAAGACAACGACGGAAGCACTAGCAATAATAATAGTCGTAGCCATCCTCACCATACCATCAGTTCCTTTCTGATATGCGTCAAATTTGTATTCCAGGCGATCGACTTTCTGACCTAGTTCTTCCCTAAGCTCAATTAATGCTTGTCTGATGTCATCATTACTGGGATTTTCTGGTATCTGCATAACGACTTCTCCTATTAACAGAGATTAGCTTGACTGTATAAATATGATAACATAATTAAAAAGCGACTGTTTTATCACTTGCTCATAACCAAGAACTATTACTAATTATCATTTCACCAATTCCCGCACAGCCGCAAAAGCCCTCCCCCGCCACTCCACTGGCAGCAGCGACAATCCCAAACCCGCCCACATTTTCGCCTCAGAAACCGACTTTCCAGCGCAGACCATCAGGCGCCCTTTTGCAGTTTCACCAACCTCAATCAGCCGCAAACCTAACGCTAATTGAGTTTCTGCAATCCTTTTGAGCCTGACTGTTTCCAACTTCTCCGACTCAAACTCGTAACTGGTCAAATAGCGCAATTTATCACTCAAATACGGAATTGCCCGATCGACTCCTTGCTGTCCTGCGTGAAATCGATACTCCATCAACAGCTCCGGCAAGTAATAGCACTTTTTGCCCGCAATCGCAAGTCTCACAAACAAATCGTTATCTTCGCAATTTTGCCAATTCGGCCGCAGAAATCCTACTTCTTCCAGCGCGCCGCGACGAAACAAAGTTGCCCCTATTTGCAAACTTTGTCTCAGAAAAACTGTGGAGAGCAAATCTTCAATAATTCCAGGCGACAACTCGGTGCGGCCCCACCTGTGCGAATTGAGTTTCGTCTGGTTTTCATCAATATAATTGTTAATATCGATCGCCCAGTGATCTGTACTGACAAAATCAATGCTGGGGTCTTTATCTAAAATAGCAGATGTGCGCTCTAGAAATTGCGCGCTCAGGCGATCGTCATCGTCAAACTTGATAAAATATTCGCCGCTTGCCGCCGCAAAGCCCGATCGCATATTATTGCTTTTGCCGATATTCTGCGGGTGGCGAATGTAGCGAATCCCGCGATCGGCAAATTCCGACATCAACAGCGGAGTGCTGTCAGTTGAGCCGTCATCGCAGACAATTAATTCAAAATCTGTATAAGTTTGATCTAGCACGCTGGCGATCGCACAAGCCAGCAGATGCACTCGATTGCAAGTAGGAATGCAAACACTAATTTTCGGCACAATCACCACTTGAGATTTGAGATTTTAAATCGCAAAAAAATCCAGAAACCATTGATTTTCTTCCTTCTTCCTTCTTCCTTCTTCCTTCTTCCTTCTTCCTTTTTTAACTCAAACGAGCGGTACATTCAAGAATTAACTTTTGATTCACCAAAGCAAAGGGTTGAATTTCCAAAGCGCGGCGAAAAGCTTGAATAGCACTTCTGTATTCTCCCAGGGCAGCGTAGCACAAACCCAGACCGTGCAGCGCTCCAAAATGCACCGGGTTCAGTTTGAGGACAATTTCGCAGTCGTGGAGCGACTTTTTATAATTTCCTTGGGTATAGTGAAGTACGGCGCGCCGATTCCAAGCTTCAGCAAAATCAGGCGCTTCCGCAATCAGTTTCGTCAGCAAATCCAAAGCGTGGGGAACATCGCCTGCATCTATCGAAACTTGCACTCGCCTGAGAATTTGCATCCCATACTCACCCTTCTGGTTAAACCAAGTGCGCCAGAGCTCTGTAGTTGCCCGATCGCGCACGCTTTCGTCGGACTTTTTCAAGTCTTCGAGCAGCGCCTTAACAGATAATTCGTCCATAGGTGCGAGGATTGTTAAAAAGGTTTGATCGATCAATTTTATCGCGCAAGCGGCAACTTTATTTATCCCGCATCCCATGAAGATTTTGATGCTTTCCTCGACTTTTCCCTATCCGCCAAGCCGCGGAGGAACTCAGGTAAGGACGTTTAATTTATTGCAATACTTGAGCCAGCGGCATGATGTAATTCTCGGCACTGTGCGATCGCCCGATGTCACCGACGCACAAATCGACGCATTGCGCCAGCAAGTTCTAGAATTGGCAGTTTTCGAGACTCGCGGGACATTTTCAACCGGGATAATCGGAAAAATCGGGCGTTTCGGTCGATTTTTGTTGTCCGGGACACCTCCGAACGTACTCTCAAGCTACTCGCAAACAATGCAGAATTGGGCAGACGAGTTGGTAACAGCAGGCAAATGCGATGCTGTCACCTGCGAACACAGCGTTAACGAGATTTACGTGCGTCCAGAATGGCGGCAAAAAGTGCTGACAGTGGCAAACATTCACAGTTCCGTTTGGGGAACTTGCAGGGAAATGTTAGCAACCGGCACCTCCGAAAAACCGCTGCGCGATCGACTGAATTTACCGCTACTCGCCCGCTACGAAAAACGCTACTGTTCCAAATTTTCCCGCATTGTCGCGACAACATCCACAGACAGAGAGCAACTTCTAGAATTGCTGTCGCCTCCGCTTCAGGTGCGAGGAAAACAAGATTTTTTTGTACCTCCCATTGATGTAATTCCTAACGGCGTGGATTTGGCACAATTTCCGTACCGGTCGATCGATCCGGGAGGACACACCTTAATTTTTGCAGGCGCCATGAACAATTTGCCCAATATTGACGCGGCGCAGTTTCTCAGTTTGCAGGTACTGCCGCCTTTGCAGCAGCGCTATCCCGATGCTACCCTCACCCTAGTCGGGGCTTCGCCAGTCCCGGAAGTGCTCGCCTTGGGGAAACTCCCGGGAATTCAAGTAGTAGGTCGGGTGCAAAGGGTGGCAGAATATTTGCATCAGGCTGCTGTTTGTGTGGTGCCGATGCGGATTGGTTTTGGGATTAAAAATAAAACTTTGGAGGCGATGGCTGCGGGAACCCCTGTGGTTGCGAGCGATCGAGGTTTGGAGGGTTTAGCCGTCGATGGCGGCCCACAACCGAGAAGGGCCTTGCGGGCGAACAAAGTTCAGGAGTATGTTGAGGCGATTACCAGTTTGTTTGAAAATCAGCAGCTAAGACAGCAGCTTTCCAAGAGCGCGCGATCGCTCGTTGAAAACCAATACACCTGGGATATCATAGGTCGGCAGTACGATCGGCTATTGCAATTTTAAACTCTAAATTCTAAAATCTAAATTCTAAAATGGGACGATGGAACACAAAATTAACCCCTCAAAAAATCGAGCCAAACCCCCAGAAAATCCAAAAGTTGCTCCTCCTCCGACAAGACGCCGCCGCCAAACCCGACGCCCCAAAAAACTTCAAGAGTCCCAGCTTCCCATACCTGCTTCCCCAACTCCCGCCAGATATCCCTGGAAAAGACTGATAGCTAATTTGACAGCCCTCAGCGTCTTGTGTGGCTGTGCAGCTTTGATGGGAGGCGGCGCTTGGCTGAGTTACCAGCTAATTGTCGATCCTAACGGCAACAAATTGATCTCTCAGTTTGTGCCTGGATGGTCGCGCCTGCCTACAGGTAGCAGAGATTCGATCCAAACTCTGGATCAAATCAAAGCCAGCATCCGCAAATTGGGATTCGTAACCGGAGAACCCCTGCAGCTTCCTGTCGATCGATCCGACGATAATTCTATTTCCGATTTGCTCTTGCCGGTGATGGTGGAAAGGACTGTTAATGCTTCTACTGTTTGCAAAAATCCTTGCCGTCAAATTGTCGAACTTCGAGTGTACAAGCGGGTGCAACTTCCCGATCCCGATTCCGATAAAGAGCAGTATTTTCAGTTAGCAAGTTCGGTGAATCTAGAAGGCCCTGCGGAATCTTTTGTCATTGCTTCTTTAGCTGACTCTACATCTAACAATCAAGCCTCCAATCAGTCGTTACCCCTAACAGAACTGCGCCGCTTTGACGGCAAGCCCCCCGCCTCTGGCATTTGGTTTAATGTCAGCGGTCAACTAAAGCGGGGCGACAAGAAAATTCCCTACGGACAAGTCGTTCGCTACAACCCCAGCCAAAATCATTTAATGCCACTGTTGGAGTGGGCGAGTGCGGCCGGACAAGCGCCGAATTGGCAGCAAATTGTTAAGGGGGAAAATCCGCAGTTGGCGATCGACCAAACAGTTGGTTTAGAGCCGCAATTTACCCTTTATCAAATTGGCCCGCGCAAATTTTTGCCGAACCCAGTTCAGTTAACGGCGATTTCTTTAGAAGAATTTGCCTTCAATGACGAGACTTACAAAAATGGGCTGCGACTGGCGAAAAGCGGGCTGTGGTCTCCAGCATTAAATGTCATGCGTTTGGCGAAGGGGAAAGCCGGCAAAAATTGGCCTGCCGTCGCGCAAGCTCAGCTAGAAACGATCGAATTTCACGCTAAAATTACTCGGGCTCAGGCGATCGCATCTTGGGCCAGTCCCGGTCAACAAGTTCTCGCAGAATTGATCGACGGCCGCTGGAGCCAAGCTTTGCAAGTATTTGAAGCCGATCCGAGCAACACTCACGAAATTGCCACAACCCTCAAAAATGACGGCGAGCGGATCTGGAACCGCGTAGACGCCGCCTTGAGAGTGAATGCCGCTGACGCCGATGTCAAGGCTTGGGGCGCGCTGATTGTAGCGTCCCAAGACGGAACTCGCGAGGCGATGAATTGGCTCGACCAGCAATCAGATACTGACAGCGAAACAAGAAGTCGAATTCGGAATTTGGTCAATAAACTTGACGAAGCAGTTTCTCAGGCTGAAAGTTTAGAAGACCACAAGAGTCAAATTATGGGTTCTGCTACTTTAATTAGCAGTATCAATCCCGCTGAGTGGCTGGAACCCGAACCGAAAAACGAGTTAAAATTGGCAGGACAACAAGTTTGGTATCAGGTGCAGGTAGCGAGTTTTTACGACGGCAGCCGCTGGGTTAATTCGCCCTTTTCAGACGTAGAAGTGCGCTCTTTTCCTGCTACTCAAGTCAAGTGGCTCTGGGGGCGGCTGGGCTTGCAGGCTGACCCCAAGATTAAGATTGAGGTAGCGATGGCTAACGGTCAACAAAGAGTTGCTGTGGGAACGGTAAAAGCAGTGCAGATTCAAGACGGAAGTCTGCGCTTGCTGGCGGCGGTTGACAAGCGATCGTGATCTGGCAGAAACCAGTCGGCACAGGGAACAGTCCTAGACGCACTCTTGAGACAAAGAAACCGGGTTTTTTTACCGTTTCTGCCGACTGCAACAGAAGTATTTTCGTAAAAAAACCCGGTTTCCCGCCACCCGTGCGTCCAAAACTAGGAAAAAGGAAAATGCTTTCTTCTGCCCCTCCCGCAACTCCGAAAAGAGGCGCAATCTCAAAACTCTTCCCCTCCCCACTTATCGCTCTCGGACAACAATGCAGACAAAAATTTTGTTAATTTAATTAACACAACTTGCACACAAAAAACCGAGAGATGTCAAATCGCGCCCTTTTTGGAGAGTGCTGCAATCATCTGCCGTTTCACCGCTTTAGCCCAAAGCTCAAACTCCAAACTGTTGATATTGTTAATTTTCACTTCTTCAACAGTCTGATCTGGGGCTTTTTTCTGTGCTGTAGTCTCCATTCTTTTTTTCCTCATCCAAAAATTGTTAGTAGTCGATCGCAAACGGTTAACGTCATACATCTATTTTATGAACTAATTCCTGCTATTAGTTACACTAAAGGCATAGAATTTAACCCTATGATGCAGTAAATACATCTAGATAATGCAATTTACGAATTTAATGTAAGAAAATCCTACAACCATTGGTATCTATAGGCTTTTCCTGACATTAAAATCTGACAATTTGCATTGTATTAAGCTCAAACCGCTACTTATGTTAGTAAAGTTATTTTTTAATGAATGTATTAGCATATACAGCCGAAAATCATATTATTGAATTCACATAGTGCCGTAAAGCCGATCGCCTGCATCTCCAAGTCCGGGTACAATATAGCCGTGCTCGTCCAAACCTTCGTCAACAGCAGCCGTATAAATCTGCACGTCAGGGTGCTGTTGGTGAAAGTGCTTAATTCCCTCCGGCGCCGCCAGCAAACACAAAAACTTAATAGACTTCGGATTAACTTCTTTAAGTCTATCCACTGCCGCCACTGCTGAATTACCAGTAGCCAGCATCGGATCGACAATTAAAACATCTCGCTCTTCGATATCCTGGGGAACTTTGAAATAATATTCGATCGCCATCCGAGTTGTCGGCTCGCGGTACAAACCAATATGTCCTACCCTCGCTGACGGAATCAGTTCTAAAATACTATCTAACAGTCCCTGACCGGCGCGCATAATCGAAATAATGACCATGTTCTTTTCTGCAGCCAGCATCGGTGCATTCATTTTGGCGATCGGCGTTTCTATTTGTTCGTATTTTAGCGGCAAATCTCGCGTCACTTCATAAGCTAGCAGCAGCCCAATCTCTTTCAGCAGTTGGCGAAATTTCGCCGTGCTCGTTTGAGTTTGCCGCATTAGAGTTAACTTGTGCTGTATCAAAGGATGGTCGATGACAGTAACTTTAGCACTCATTTTTTTTAAACAATTAATCTGCTTTATTCTACCTTATCAGTTTGGGACGCACTCTTGACACGAAAACAACTCGGTTTCTGCCACCCCTGCGTCCAGGACTACTTATATCAAACCCGTATTGAAAACATGAATACTGCGCCAATAAAATTCGCTCCTACACTTGCCTTTCGTCCGCGCAGCGCGACACTAAGTATGCGAGATTTGAAAATACACAAATATGTCATTCTCTCGTTTCCTCTCCTTCCCGCGCTCTTCCTAGCAACGCAGCTCCGGGCCCAAAAGCCTCCCGACTTGTCTCGCTGTCTCGCGCTGCCAAAAAAGCCCGTAACTACAGATCCGGATTTTGGCACCGGAATCTTCCGGAACTTTCACCAACAGATATGAATCTTAAGAAGTATCAGCAGAAAACCTATTTTTTCGATTAATTCACTAATCGAAAAAACCGGAAGAGGAACTGCACATGAGGTCATAAGCTTGGCTTGACTGGCTTTTCATCTTTCCACATGAATGCGGTTATATCCAAGTTTAAAACACATTACCTAAATTCAGTTCCATTTTTTTAGGGTGCTCCTAATACACAACTGAACTTATTAAGGAGAACATCCATGAAGTTTGTAAAACTATTGCTAGCTACGGCATTAATGACTGCTTCTATCAGGCCTGCCTTGGCTAATCCGGCCGTTCAAATTTTAGGTGCAAGCTATGGCGGTAGCGGTTGCCCAGAGCGCTCCGCCAGCGTCAGCGTCAGCCCCGACGGTCAAGAACTGACCATCCTATTTGACAAGTTTGCAGCCCAGGGAAATGTGTCAACAGAAAGCCGGAAAAGCTGCAATCTGAGCATTCCCATCAAAGTACCCCAAGGCTTCCAAATTTCTATCTACGATGCTGATTATCGCGGCTACGTTGCTCCTAAAACCACAGGCAACCTGCGAGCAGAATACTTTTTCGCTGGAGCCCGCGGCCCAGTTTTTAATCGGAATTTGAGCGGGGAAACTAACTACAATGTTCGAGATAGCTTAGCCACTGTAGCTAATGTTTGGTCTAGCTGCGGCGACAGTGTAAATATGCGAGTAAATGCTTCGATGACAGCCCGCGGTGCCGGCATGGCCACCGTTGACTCCTTCGATTTGGCTCATCGCGGTTTAGTTTATCACGTCAAATATCGCGCTTGCCGCTAAGCAGCTTGTGGGGAGTGTAATGTGAGGAATAGTTTTCAGGTTTGAATTTTGAATTTTGAGTTTTAAGTTGGAAGAGGGAATAATTTTCCCTCTTCCTTCTTGCTTCTTCCCTCTTCCCTCTTCCTGACATCCGTTACATCTGATATCTTGCACCATTGTGAGCAACAGGCAAGATGCCTGTTCCACAAGAAAGTTTATATTTTGTGGAACAGGCATCTTGCCTGTTCATAAAAGGCTAATTGAGAATGGTGCAACATATGAGTTACATCCGTTACATCCGTTATAGAATCCGTTGCCGAACTTCCCTCTTCCCCTTAAAACACAGTGCCGTCACTTTCAATCTGAATTGGCGGCACTCCACCAGCCCTCAATTCGGCCGCAATTTTCCGCCCCGCCGCCCAAGTTCCTCCTTGCAAAATCTTCACCAGCGGCAATTCTGTCGCACTCAAATGCAGCTTTTCTCGAATAGCTGCGGCAATTCGATCTAAAAGATTGACTGTGAGCGATCGCCATTCTACTATAACTTCCGAACCCGGCAAGTAACTCTGCTCAAAAATAGCCGCATCTTTTGCCCGCAGCAGCCCGATATCCAAACACAAACCGCCGTTTCGGTACTCCGGCAATCCCGTTAACTCATCCAATCCAGTCACTTCTAAACCCATTTCTTGCAGCGGTTCCAACAGCGAATAAGTCAACCACTGCGAGAGTTTGTGAAACGGCACGAATTCATCTCCCAGATTTTCTCCTTGTAATGCCGGATGCCGCCAAACATCGCCTAAATTAACGCCACCAATTGCATATCTTCCCGGCCAAATTTCCCCAAAACCTGTCAAAACAGCGCTCAATACTTCAGAAGCCTTCACAGTTTTGACACCAGAAACCCGACTGTCGAGCAAGTATTTTGCCAAATTGCCAGGACGCGGGTTTTCGCTGCCAAATAATAATGGATGCTGGCAAATAGCATTTCCCAAACGCTGCAATAATTCTAATCTGCCTGTTAAACCAACTAGCGGATTGTCTCGACTTACCTGAAATCCAGCAGCTAAAGGTTCTAGTTTTAATTGAGAAAGTCCGCGAGAATCTACTTGCCAAGGAAAATCGGGATTGCTGGAAAAAACACCTTGACAAAACATCCGCAAGCTGGCTATTGCTAACCCTTCAGAACGGCGGTAAACCAGTCCGGTTTCTGGTTCGCAATACTGCCATTCTGCACCAGCACCGGCATCGAGCAAAACGCTGACAATTGCTAAATCAAATTTGATCTTAGCTTGCTCTATGAGTGAAAATTCGGCTATTGCTGCATCCAATTCGGCAAGTCGCGGCAGGTTGCCGGCTTCAAAATGCCGCCAGCGACTGTGAAAGGGAATGTTAAAATCGGGATACTGTTCCCGCGTTGTCTCAATTACATAATTTGCTGCTTTGTCGAGTTGGGATAAATCGACGCGGAAGTAGCGGAGTTTGTCAAGGCGGGCTAAATCAAAAAGCCGATCGCACTTTTGGCGAATAGCAGCCGGCGTTCTCAGATATTCTACAGTCTCAAGTTCAATATTGTGCAACTTCATGCAACCAAACACCGATAAACATCGTTTTCTTGAAAAAAGTCAAACTGACTGTAATCTAAAAGATTATCTAAAATCGCATTTTTATCGATTTTGATCAGCTTATATTCCCACTTCGACCCGCTGACTTCGCGTTTTATTTGATCGGAAACTATCACCGAATTTCTTTCTCTACCCGGACATACTATTTTACTTAAACCTTCCAGCCTGTCGGCTATGTTAATATCTTTTCCGTAAGTGCAAGACCTAAATATATATAAATTTCCCTTAGCAACTCCCACCGACAAGCCGCAAGGTATTTGATTGCCGTCAGTAAAAACTTTCCAATTCTCGCACAGACTTTCCATTGCCGCTAAGGCTGAGTGAGCTTCCGGGAAAGTCAACAAATGCGAATCGCCAACAATACTCCGAATTGTGCCGCCGTATTCTTCGCAAATTATTTTTTCAAAAGTATCAAATTTGGTGAGCAAATATTCAACATCTTTGATAGAATTTGACTCTTGATAAGCAATAAAACCTCTCAAATCTGCTTTAATTATTGCTTGATTTTTTATGATTCGCGTTTTGTAACTTTGGTCAATTTTGTAGACTTTTTCAGGTTCGCTCATTCCTTTCAAAGAAAACTCGTTGACAAAAGACGTTTGCACTTCTGCTTTGTTGAGCGCCAGCCATGCTGCTTGGGACAAATATATTTCATCCGGCGGAGTTACTGATTCTATGCGCGCGGTTAAATTCACCGTATCGCCAAAGATATCTTTATCTTGATGCAAAACATCTCCTAATGTAATCGACACGCGAATAGCCAACCGTTCGTCGTTCGCCTTGCTAGATTGTTGCGCTCTCAATTCTTGCTGCATTTCTATGGCTGCCACAGCCGCTGCTGTGACGCTGGGAAAAATCATCCAAAATGAATCACCTTCCCCTTTAATCACGCTTCCTTCATTTCTGGTGCTAATATCTGAAATAAAAGTTTTATGCTCGTTTAACAAACTACTTAAGTCCGACTGAGATAATTTTTTAACTCGGGCGGTATATCCGCAAATATCTGTTTTTACGATCACAGTTGAACGCAAATTAGCCATAACCTACCCTGACTGATCAAAAACCAGCAATAAATTTTATTTGGCAAAAACGCGATTGTTCGCGTCCGACCCCTCGCGTTTTTGCCCTCTCAATCTCCTAAATCGCGTCCGATCGCTTCTGCAAGAATTGTAGCATCTGGCACAGGGTCTGTCGTGTAGTAGCCGGCGGCTTTTTTGGCGACGATTTCGACTTGTGCGTCTGCGGGAATCCAATCTTCAGGAATGGCGATGCGATCGACCACCTGAATCCCAGAATTGATAATCGCATTGTATTTCATATCGCTCATAGAAACTAAACTGTCAATTCGAGAGATACCCAACCAGTGCAGCACGTCTGGCATTAGTTCTTGAAACCGCATATCTTGAACTCCCGCAACGCATTCAGTGCGAGCAAAATAGGCATCAGCTCGATCGCCGCCTTCCTGCCGTTTTCTGGCATTGTACACCAAAAACTTAGTCACTTCCCCCAAAGCTCTCCCTTCCTTGCGGAAGTAAACAATTACCCCAGAACCGCCGGATTGTGCCGTTTGGATACAAATTTCAATCCCGTGTACCAAATAAGGGCGGCAAGTGCAGATATCCGAACTGAAGACATCAGAACCGTTGCATTCATCGTGTACCCGTACCGCCAACTGCTTGTCCGGGTCAGAAATATTCGCGACATCGCCAATGATATAAACAGTAGTTCCGCCAATTGGCGGCAAGAAAACGTGCAAGTCCGGCCGCGTCACTAAATCCGAGAACATTCCGCCTGTTTCCTCAAACAGGACACGACGGAGAACGCTTTCTTGGGCGCCGATCCTGCTAGCAATTCCCGGCAAATACCACACCGGGTCGATCGCAATTTTAGTTACTGCTAAATTACCGCCTTCTTTGACTATTTTGCCATCAATTTGTACCCGTTTTTTAGCGATGGCATCTTGCAATTCCGGCATATTAATGTGAGCTTTAGTTACAGCAATTGTCGGTCGAATATCGTATCCCTGCTGGAGAAATGAAGTATAAATTTCGCTGACGAGACCCCCAAAGGGATCGAGAGAAACAATCAAATTGCGATCGCCCCAACTCGGGTGCGGCCCGATGTGTGAGGCCGGAGATGTGTTAGTAAAATCGGGGCGGTGATCTGCTTGGAGTGCGCCGGAAGCAACTGCTAGCGCGCGATAAACAGAGTAAGAACCCGAATGAGTGCCGATCGCATTCCGGTGAGATGATTTGGTGAGACTGCCAATCACAGGCCCCCGTTTCAGGGGATCGATTTCTCCCCAGTAGATGGGAAGAGGTTTTCTGCCGGATCTGTCGGGATGGGAGGTTAAAACTATATGCTTGGGTTTTGACACAGTTTTTTTTGGTTCTTGCTATGGATGCTGCTGTTGGTTGAAAGTAAAATTGCAATTTGAAGCAGTGATTTATGATAGCAACAGGATTCAGGCTCTGGAAGTATCCGGCATAGCCAAACCCGTGACGCTGACTTGCGCGCTTTCCTCAAAAATATAAAAATTTTATCTTTGTGCTTCAGCGATCGGGGCTGCACTGCCAACAACAAAGCTACATATTTAAGCCCAGTTTCTTTAGCAATTCTATTTCATTTGTGCACGATCTTTTTTAAAACTAACCGCAGAGGGCGCTCTTGACGCAGACAATCTAGAAAAGAGAGAAAGAGGAAAAGAGAGATGTTCACAATTCCTGCAAGGGTTGCTATAGTTACAACTAATAGCGCTGAATTATCAAGAAAATACAGCATATTCCAGGTTCATGAAGTACACTTTTCAGCTATATTGTGTGGTACGTGTTATGTAGGGTGCGTCGCTGCGACCTTTTAAATGGAACTTGCAGATTGTTAATGGCGACGCACCTTACTTACTACAATATGGTGTGTACCACATATACATGGAATCTGCTGTACATACTAACTCACAAAATTAATGTTGCCAAGTACATCTAATTATTTGCTCAAAAATGGTCGCGTGCCCGCGTCTATTCTAGAGATGCAATCGATCGCCCCCTCAGCTTCTACTGTCGCAACAACAGGGACTGAGAACAATTTTTGTGCGGTGGATGTGGAAATTGCAGCGGGTACGATCGCCCAAATTCTTCCATCAGGTACAGAACATTTTTTCCCAATTGCAGATATCCCAGTTGTAGATTTGCAAGGCGGCTTAATCTGGCCTTGTTTTGTTGATATGCACGCGCATTTAGACAAAGGTCACATTTGGGAACGATCGCCCAATCCCGATGGAACTTTTGCCAGCGCGATCGACACAGCGCGCGCTGATGCCGAAAAAAACTGGAATGCAGAGGATGTTTACCGGCGGATGGAGTTCGGCCTCAAATGCAGCTACGCCCACGGAACCAAGGCCATCCGCACTCACATCGACAGCGCAGGCGAACAGGGAACCGTTAGTTTGGGAGTATTTGAAGCGCTGCAAGCCGAATGGGGCGATCGGCTGATCTTGCAAGCAGTTTCCCTGGTTTCCCTCGACTATTTCCTGACACCTGCCGGCGAAAAATTAGCCGATCGCATTGCTGAAATTGGCGGCAATCTCGGCGGCGTCGCCTATATCAACCCCGATTTAGACAAACAACTCGATCGAGTTTTTGCCTTAGCCAAAGAACGAAATTTAAACCTCGACTTCCACACCGACGAAAACGACGATCCAGAATCAACAACACTGCGAGAAGTCGCAAAAACCGCCATCCGCCATGAATTTAGCGGTCAAATTATCTGCGGTCACTGCTGTAGTTTAGCCGTACAACCGCCCGAATTAGTAACAGAAACCCTTGCATTAGTCAAGGCCGCAAATATTGGCATTGTCAGCTTGCCGATGTGCAACCTTTACTTGCAAGACCGACAATCTGGGCGTACACCGCGCTGGCGGGGAGTCACGCTGCTGCACGAACTCAAAGCAGCAGGAATTCCCGTTGCAGTTGCTAGCGACAATTGTCGCGATCCGTTTTACGGATTTGGCGATCACGATGTTTTGGAAGTCTTTAATATGGCAGTCCGCATTGCCCATTTAGATAGACCTTGGGAAGATTGGCCGCGCGCAGTCACAAAAACACCAGCAGATTTAATGGGATTGCCGAATCTCGGAAAAATTGCCGTTGGTTTACCAGCAGATTTAATTTTGTTTAAGGCGCGGAATTTCAGCGAACTGTTATCTAGATCGCAGCGCGATCGCACAGTTTTGCGGCAGGGTATAGAAATTGATACAACTTTGCCCGATTACCGCGAACTAGACGATTTGTTAGGAATTTAAATCTGACATATTACACCAATCTCAAGAACAGGATTTCCTGCCCGTTCTTGAGATTGGTGTAATATCTAGGTTTCAAAAAGCATTTCGGCATTGCTATCTTGTCAATTGACAAGAGATTTGATATAAATGTAAATGCTAATTTAATGGAGGTGATTTTCAGTGAAAGCAGTTATTTTATTGTCGGGAGGGCTGGATTCCTCAACTGTTTTGTATCAAGCCAAGGCCGACGGCTGCGAGTGTTACGCTATTTCTTTTGACTACAAGCAAAGACATCGGCGGGAGTTGGAATCAGCACGGGCGATCGCACTTTGGGCCGGGGTTAAGGCGCATCAGGTGGTAAACTTTGACCTGACGCTTTGGGGCGGTTCGGCTTTGACGGATAATGAGATTGAATTGCCGATCGATCGCACTCTGGGAGAAATGTCTCAAAACATCCCCACTACCTACGTTCCAGCTAGAAACACGATTTTTCTCAGTTTTGCCCTCGCCTACGCCGAAACTCTAGAAGCCGATCGCATTTACATCGGTGTCAACGCTTTAGATTATTCCGGCTATCCCGACTGTCGCCTCGATTACATCCAAGCCATGCAGGAAGTATTTCGGTTAGGAACAAAGCAAGGCAGAGAAGGAAATGCTATTAATATTGTAACACCTTTGATCGAACTTAAAAAAACAGAAATTATTCAATTAGGCAACAAATTAGGAGTGCCTTGGGAGCAAACTTGGTCTTGCTACGCAGGCGGCGAAAATGCCTGCGGCGTTTGCGATTCTTGTCGGCTGCGGCTGGCGGCTTTTGAGGAATTGGGATTAAAAGATCCGGTGCCTTACGCTTAAAAATGACTTGCGCGCGACGGGCCAGAAACCGGGTTTTTTCGAGTCTCTTCGCTGCGCCCGCCGCAACGGTAAAAAACCAGGTTTCTAAGCATCGCAGTGCATCCAGTTCGTAGGGTGCGTCAGAGGGAAAACCCTAATTATTTCGTACTCACTTCAAGCCTGACGCACCTTACAAACAAAACTCAAATTTAGGCTGCTTATTTAGCTTTCGGCTCATCCTCAATTTCCGTTTGATACTGGTTTTCCTGTTCATCCTTGATTTGATTTTGCAGTATACTCAATGGGACTAAAAGCTGATCGGCTATGTCCAATAGTCCTCTAGTCCTGTAGATATCTATCGCTTTCTGAAAATATTTAACTGCTCTCTGTTTGTCTCCATTTCCCCATCGAGAATAAGCACGAAAAAGATAAGAAACAGCATAAATTAAGTACAATTTTTGCAGCATGAACTTGGAGAGATAAAATATAATTGTAATCGAGTCTATTCACTTGACCTGATGAATTTTGAATCAGCAGGCTGCTTATTTACCTTTCGGCTCATCCTCAACTTCCGGTTGACCCCGATCTTCCTGGTCAAACTTAATTTCATTTTGCAGCGAATTCAATGGAACTAAAAGCATATCAGCTATTTGCGATTGTCCTCTAGCCCTGTAGATATCTATCGCTTTCTGAAAATCTTCTACAGCACCCTGTTTTTCTCCAATTACAGCTCGCATACGAGCACGAATCATATAAGCTTCTACAAAATCAGGATTGAGATTAATTGCTTGAGTAAAAGCTTCAGCAGATTCCTTATACAGTTCTCTGCGACCGAGGTCGAATGCTTGTTGATAAAGTTCTTGAGCTTTCATAGCATTCCTTAATTTCTGCTGTTCATCGCGCTTGCATAAAGGATCGAGTCTGTTGACTTGACCTGATGAATCAAGTATAAAGCACCCTGGTTCTTCCTGAGCATTCGCTACAGTCTGAAAAAGAGGTAGACTAATTATTGACTGTTTTTCTCAATCTAAAAGATATGTCTATTGAAGAGCACCGAGGTATTGAATCTATTGACGTAAACCAAAATCTACTTCTCGTTCGCGCTCCTATTGAGTCAGTAGCCCAAAGGCTTAGTAGGGCAAGACGTGCGGATGTTTGGGAACGGGACATATACGATCGCGAAATCGAAATTACCGCCGAAAGCTATATTGTTTTTCAGTTCCGGGGACACCCGTGGACGATCGTTGAACAAGTGAAGTATCAGCCATATCAGCTTGTATTTGGAGAAGGGGATGCTATCACCCTTTCTAACTTTCTATCCACTCGCGCCCTCTACTACAAATGCAGCGACACTTGCGGTTATATTGGTTATAACTGCTACGACGGAGGTGCCTTTGCAGAGATGTTGTACTTTGAAGCAGAAATGGATCTCCTATTCCTCTCTGACTTTCGTGACGTGAAAGCTGAGGATATTGACAGTGCTTTTAGGTTTACAGACGCTTTTATGCAGGAGCAAGATATCTATATTCCCTTGGTACATTACGGAAATGTGAAGGTTGGCGATCGGGTTAATTTGCGCCCCAAAGGCCCAACGTTAGATGATTTAGTACGCAGCGACTTCGAGGGAGTAGATTATATAGGCATTAGCTAAAATATTCTCAACTCGAAAATTTTGCCACACCTCTCAACCCGTTATTCGATCGCCCTTTTCCCACAATTTCCCCATCGGCTGCTGCAACTTCACCCAAAGCTCGATCGCCCGCCGTCCCTTCCAGCAACTGAATTTGAAGTTGATCCAACCGCGGCCCGGACACAGAAACAACCGTAAGTTCCACATTTCCGCAGCGCGAAACTTCCCCAACAGCCGGCATTCTTTGCAACTGATAGCTCAGAAAACCTCCGATTGTTTGGTATTCGTCCGTTACTGGCAAATCCACATTCAATATTTGATTCACATCATCTACATTTAACTGCGCTTGCACCAAAAAAGTGCGATCGTCCAATACTTGCAAAGCTATTTCTTTGCTGTCGGGCGACTCGTAGCTGCGGCCGATAATTTCCGCAATCAAATCCCTCAGCGTCACTAACCCGGAAATGCCGCCAAATTCATCGACAACGATCGCAATTTCTTCCGACGAACTCTGCATCAAAGGCAGCAGTTCCCCCAGCAGCATCATCTCCGGCACAAACCTCACCGAATGCATCCAAGTTACAATTTCCGTGTCGGGAGATAGCAAACCTTGAGCTAGGGGTTTCGCAAGTTGTTTGAAGCCAATAATGCCGATAATTTCGTCTAAAGAATCTCCGGTGACTGGATAGCGGGAATGATTGGAAATCGCCATTTCGTCGAGCAAAGTTTGAAAGGTAGCCGTCTTCGGAAGTGCGACAATGCTCGGCCTGGGCACCATCACTTCTTCTACCCAAACTTCGCTAAATTCAAACACGTTGTTGAGCAGTTCTCGCTCTTCTGCTTCCAAGCCGCTTGATTCGCTGGAAGTAGCTATAATTAATTGCAGTTCTTCGGGAGTAACCGGCCGGTGTCTTAGGTCGTATTCGATGCCCCCAAACCGCAAAAGCGATCGAGTGGATTGATTGAGAAACGACACAAAGGGATTGAACAGACGGGAAATCAATAAACTCGGAGGCCCTAAACTTCTGGCTAACTGTTCGGAATAAAGTAACGCTACAGATTTGGGTAAAAGTTCGCCGAGTACGATTTGCAGATAAGCTAACAGGAAAAAAGTTACTATTGATATGCCCAAAGAATGGGCGATCGCAGACTTGATGTAAATTGGCAGCGGCAAACAGCCGATCGCAGCTTGGACTAGCACGGCGATCGTATCTTCCCCAATCCAGCCGAGAGCTAAACTAGAAAGAGTGATTCCCAACTGCATTGTCGAGAGCAATCGCTCGATACTGTGCTGCAAAGATTGAACAGTTAGAGCTGCAACGTCGCCAGCATCCACTAACTGATTGATGCGCGATCGGCGTACCGTCACCATCGAAAACTCAGCCGCCACAAAAAAAGCATTGATCGCAATCAGCAGCAGCACTGACAGCAACCGCGACAGCACCTCTGCCCAAGTCATCGCGGGTAACTCAGCTATTTCCTGCACTCTCGCCCCTAAAAGTGACACAATGCTCCCTAGAACAATTTTCTCGATCGATCGAACCTGAGAATCCGTCTGGAGGTTTTGCTCCTTTTGTCTTATTTCGCCACTGGAATGCCAGATATTTGCAACTGTAGTTTTTGACCTGGATAATCTGTCAGCGTCAGCGAAACTTCCTTAGCATTTTCCAGCAAAGCTGTGGGGATACTAACAGTACCGTAATACACCTGCCCGTTGGGGGGCAGTTCGGCCGGCAAATCCTCGGCAGTCGCGCTCAGGGCCCGGCCGCGATCGTCAGTGACGTTCAAGAAACTGTAGAGAAACCTCACAGCTTGCGAGCCTTCGTTTTTCATGCTCACGTCTAGCAGCATGGAGTTGCTGCGCTGACTGGCCGCGCTCACTTCCAGGGTTATTCCCCCGTCGCGACTGTTCAGGGGAAACTTGGCGCTGGCATTTTGTGCGCCCGTTTTTTTGGCTGTGGCTGGTTTAGAGCTTGCCTTGTCTGTTTTAGTATTTGCCCCGGCCGTTGTTTTTTCTGGATCGCGACCTTCTACCCGCGCTTTGACGGTTTTGAGAATGTCTTTTTCTTTCAAAATGCTCACTTGGTCTTTGCTAGCCACAGTTCCCTGCTTGCCGCTGCCAGCATTGTTGCTGGGGCGAATATCGGGTTGAGTCGTTCCTTTCAAGGCTTCGCGACCTATAGTAAATCCCCAAACAGAACTCGTCACACCTGCTCCAAACATCAGAGCGAGCAGAATTAGAGTCAGCACTACTGTCGAATTCACTGCCATTGCCTATAATTTTATGCCGAGTCCTAGAAACTGCTTTCTCCGGTCGATCGGCTCCAGCACAGCGGCTAACAGGCGATCGGGGGCTTGGCAGATCTAAAGATTTTGATTTTTGTTCTCTAGTTCTAGCACGGACTGAGAAATTATGTTATACTTCATTTTCAGTTAGGTCGAACAAATCGATTTAACGGCAGTTGGCCGAGCGGTTTAGGCAGCGAACTCATAATTCGCCCCAGGCAGGTTCAACTCCTGCACTGCCGATTTTTAAGAACTTAGGACGATCCCCCCGTGAACCCAAAACCCGGTTTCTTCTCAGATACCAGTTTAGGTACGTAGTTGCGCTTCAGCGCTCTTTGAGAGATGAAAGAGCGCTGAAGCGCAACTACGTACCTTAATTGGACTGTTTTTGTGTAAGTGCTGTCCGCGATCGCTTCTGTAGCCAACGGAGCGGGAACTATTATAAAAGCTTATACGCTTAACGATCCCATCTCAAGAGCGAGCTGGCGCACTCGCACTTCACTCCGAAAATTATTATTCCGATGCCAAGGTCAACGATATCAACCCTTAATTAACTCCACTCCGTCGCGCCCGTCTAGCTCTTGAACGTAAACATTAACTTGTTCTTCCTTTGCAGTCGGCAACTTTTTACCCGTAAAATCTGGCTGAATCGGTACTTCTCGGTGGCCTCGATCGACTAATACCGCCAACCAAATTTTCTCCGGCCGGCCGTAATCGTTTACCGCATTCAAAGCCGCTCGAGTCGTTCTGCCTTTATATATAACGTCATCTACCAACACCACAGTTTTGCCCGTCAAATCGAAAGGAATTTCTGTTTTAGCCGGTGTCCGCATCGCAACTCGATCCAAGTCATCTCGGTAAAAGGTAATATCCAAAGCGCCCACGGGTACTTTGACTTGTTCGAGGACTTCAATTTGATCGGCCAAAATTTGAGCTAAAGGCACTCCTCTACTGTGAATGCCCAACAGCACTAACTCCGAGGGGTTCCCTGATTTTTCGACAATCTGGGAAGCGACGCGGGTGAGAGTGCGCCTCACTTCATCCGGCGATAAAATTTCGATAATTTTAGTCATTGCTTGCTGCGAGCTAATTGTTGGCTGTTGGCGGATCGCACAATTTTAGATTTTAGATTTTAGATTTTAGACTGACTTGACAAATGAGACATCTTGCATTCATTCGCTCTCCATCGCAAATTATCTGCGTTTATCTGTGTTTATCTGCCATTATCTGCGGTTTGTGTATCAATCAAAGATTTGTGCAATTGCTCGTCTATGAATCTGGGAGTGGAACGATTTGGGATTTGAGCTTTGAGATTTTAGATTGACTTGATAGATGAATCTGGGGGTTTGAACTGAGGCCAAAACTTTTTTTTGCTCCTGTCGGTGGCTGATATCTGTCTTCTGCAGGACTTACCCAGAACGGATGAAAAGCAGATGCTGCGATTGCAATGCCGATCGCGAACAATGACAGAAATACGTTATTTATGCGTCCTGGACTGTTCGGGTGAGGTCATCAGTTAGCGGCTCAAACAGAATAAAGTATAAAAAAGCAATGATAATCCCAACCAAATCAGAAAGCAATACCGAGTTAATTGTAATGCTTGGCAAATTAGCTGCGCTGCGATCGGGTGAACCGGCTCGCCTAAGAGCGGTTTGTGTTTGACAACTCCGCGATAAGAATTTGTACCTCCTAGTTGCACTCCCAAGATGGCGGCGTAAACGCACTCGCTCCAACCAGAATTGGGACTGGCATCTTTAACAGCATCTCTCTGACAAATCTGCCAAATGTAAATCGGTTTGCCAGATATAAGGGCTAAAGTAATCACTGTTAGCCGGCAAGGAATCCACGTCAGCACGTCTTCTAGTTTGGCGCTAAACCATCCTAAATCAGTGTATGGCGCTTCTTTGTAGCCGATCGTAGAATCTAATGTGCTAGCTGCTTTGTAAGCGATCGCCAAGGGGACTATAGCACTCACCCACATCGAGTTAGGATCGATCGAGCCATCGGTAACATTTAATAATAGATGCGGCAGAGCGAACCCAACTAGGGCATAAAATAGCGGGGCACTCACGCCATCGACTGCATTCTCTGTTACAGTTTCTAACAATGCTCGCAGAATTTCTGACTCGGATAAGTTTTCGGTATCCCGACCGACGTAAAGGCTCAACCGTTCTCGCGCCTTGACTAAATCTCCAACATTTAAAGGTGCTAGCACGTCTTCAGCAGCCGCCCTCAAACTGCGGCCGGCAAAACAGCTTGCGAGCAAAATCGTCTGTAGGGCAATACCTAAAAGAGGATGCACCCAACTAGCAGCTTGGACGATCGACCAACTGACAGTATAACTGCCTAGAATCAGCCCGATCGCTAGTATTGTACCAGCACATCGCAGCAGCAGTTTGTGCCGGACGAGAGCGGGACTAACTGCAGCGGGAGGCATTTTGCCTGCGGGATTATTCAATATATTAAATACAAGTCGAGTATAGCGGTCGATCGCCCAACCCATCGCCTGCACGGGATGAGGCCAACCCCAAGGATCGCCGATCGAATAATCCAATACCGCAGCTAAAATCAAAACAGGAAATTCATCCGGCATCATTATATATTGTGTCAAACTTGATAGTCGATCCAAGCAGCAGCGCTCGCAGGAGGGCCACGGTTTTAAATGCTGCTAGCCTTGCTGACTTTGATTTTTGAACCCTGATTTTAAATGCTGAGATTACTTTCGTCGCCCAGCAAGTGTACGTTCTGCTCCCAATTAACACCGTCAAAGGGTAGGATCTGAAAGTGTTCGATGGCATAGTCGTCAAGACAGCGGACGTTGACATCGAAATGATCGGGATGCGATCGGGGGCGATAGAACGAGTGAATGCCGCAAATTCGGCAGAAAGTATGTTTAGCAGTTCCTGTATTAAATGTATAGGTTGTCAAAACATCTTCGCCACTGAGCAAGGTAAAACGTTCCGGCGGCACAATGAGGTGCAAAAATCCTTTCTTTTTACAGATAGAGCAGTTGCAATCAGATGCTTGGTGTTTGTCAACGGCGACAAGGAAGCGGACAGCTCCGCAGTGACAGCCGCCAGAGTAGGTAACAAGTGTTGCGTCCATGTGTGCTTGCTCCAGATCGAATCAATGAACTTACCATTTAAATGATAAAGCTAGTTTCTTCCCCAAGAGCCGCTTGCCAACTGCGGACATCATAGTATAAGTCTTCGAGGGAAATACTGTACAGCGCTTCGGCAAGTTTTTTGTGCAATCGGTTCCACAAACTGAATGTTACCCAGTCCTCTGCTTGCGTCGCGTCGGGAAAATGTCGAGGTAAAGGTTCAATAGTTTCACCTACAGCCTCTAAGATTTGTCCTAAAGAGATTTGAGCGGGCACGCGGGCTAATTGATATCCTCCTTGGGAGCCCCGAACAGATTGGACTAAACCGGCTCGTCGCATTTCAATCAGCAATTTTTCTAGATACGGAGCCGGTAACTCTTGTCGCTTCGCTATCGATTTCACCGATGTCGGGCCGTAGCGAGGTTGCAAACTTAGATCCAGTAATGCTTTGACACTGTAGTGTCCGCGTGTGGTTAACTTCATGGGATTTTAAGAGCGGGGCAAATATTCAGCTAGCTGATAGCTGATAGCTTATGCTACCGAGTTTAGAGATTGCTCGCACCGGCTGCTGCTACTCCTCAAGAAAGACAGCAGGTTGTTAAAAATATTTAGATAATAGTGGTTAACAATTGAGCCGATCGGTGTAATATGGTTTTACGACCAGCTATAAAGCTAAAGTTTCTTGGTCAAACTAAAAACCAACCGAGAAAAAATCCGTACACCAGTTGAATATTTCAGGACTCAGTAAATGGCTAAAAAGAAAAATATCGAACCCCTAGAAGGCGAAGGTCTGATCAAAAAGGTCAAAGACCTAGAGAACCTTACCAAGGAAGAAAAAGCTAGAGCCTGTGGCTACTACACCGTTACCAAGAACGGCGTAGAACGGGTCAACATGATGAAATTCCTGAATGCGCTGATTGATGCAGAAGGCATTCAGCTAGACGGGAAGCAAAACGGCAACGGACGCGGCGGACGCTCAGCCAGCTATCGGATTAGCGTTCAATCTAACGGCAACTTACTGATTGGAGCGGCCTACACCAAACAAATGGAACTCCAGCCGGGAGATGAATTTGAAATCTCTCTGGGACGCAAGCACATTCACCTGCGCCAAATCGATCGAGAAGAAGAAGTAGCCTAAGCCTTTACCACTTGCTTTGACTTCTTGCTTGAACTGGTTAGTTTGACTTCAAGCATTGACTTCAAGCATTGACTGCAAGCAGAGAGTTGGCTCTGAAATCTTTCTGTGCGCCTAAAACAGTATGGCTGCTATAGATGGCAATGGCTCGACAAAAGCCACTGCCACCACTTTATATTTTCCGAGAATAGGTATTCTCGCCCCTCGCTATATCCGTTTGGACAAGCGGGGGATTTTCCGCATAGCTGTTGAAGAGAAGTTCGGCAACGGATGTCAGGGATGGATGTTCGCCAACGGATTGTATAGCCGATTTAACGGATCTAACAGGGGTCGGGAAGAGGTTCGAGGGAAGAAGTAGGTTTGGTTGAGGTAGGAAACCCAACAAAGCAACAAAATGGCGGAGGTATTCTAAGCTAACAGTGCGTTATACCAGTTGAAAAAAATAATGCAACTGTAGCGAAGCTCTAAACCACGATCGTCATCGGTAATTCCCAATTATTGAATTCTTTAATCTCAAATCTAAAATCTCAAATAGTATAAGTCCCGCGATCGCTGCTGATTCTTTTCTCTGGGAAGTGTTTTGAGGGCAAGCAAACAGCGCCGATCGCCCCTAAATGAAATTACGGGTCGGAACAGTTACAGTGTTAGGGAGCAATTAGTCACCTACCTATGCCGTTACTCCGATTCGCGAGCAAAACTTCCCAACAGCCAAAAAAATCCCCCCTGCACTGCGTTCTAGTGGCCTCTTCTGTGATGCAAATCGTCGCCGCAGTTGGGATTGTCGGCTATCTGTCCTTTCGCAATGGACAAATAGTAGTGGAAGACTTCGCCCAGAAATCGATCGCGAAGACGGGAAGAGAGTTGAAGAAAAGCTGACTGCTGTTCTCGAAAATACTCGCTGGGTAAATCAAATTAACGCTCTTCGCGATCGACCGCGCTGAATTAAACTTACAGTTAGAAAGGCCCCAGACTCGGAGAGAGAAGTTCCTCTGGCAGCAAATGCGATCGTTTAAAAGCATTCAGTGGATTTCCTTGGGTGCTGAAAAATCAGGAGACGATCTCGGTATTTGGCCCAACCCTCACGACAACAGCTTGCAAATTGTCGCAGCCTCGAAGTCTACCAAATCTCAGAACATTTACTGCGCTACAGACGGCACAGGCACTCGCACCGCTAAATTAAAGGCAGAACCGGGAACCTACGATGCCCGCCTGCGCCCCTGGTACAAAGAAGCTGTCGCAGCTAACAAACCGATTTGGACGAGCATTTATCCGGTTTTTACTTCCGGGACTGTGTTTATTGCTGCCAGCCAACCGATTCGCGATCGAAATGGTAAATTGCTGGGAGTTAGTGCCGTAGACTTTTGGCTCTCGGAGGTTCAGCAATATCTCGATCGCATCAAGCTTAGGAAAACGGGACAAATTTTCGCGATCGAACGATCGGGCTTGCTGCTTGATGCGATCGAGTCAAGAATCACCCTTTAGAAAGATGTCGGGAAAGCAGCAACGGCAGCGGCTGAATATTTTAGACAGCCAAACTCCTGTCATTCGCACCACTAAATATTTGTACGAACACTTGGGGGGCTGTGGCGACATTAAGCAGCGGCAGCAACTGAAATTTAGCCGAGTTTTTTGGCGGCAATCGACTCTGATAGTAGAATCCTGCTGGTGAATGACTGTATGCTGCAAGCTGCGGGCTATACTGCCGCAGAAGTTACGGGCAAAGATTACTTAGCTGCATTTGTAGCAGAAAGCGATCGAGCCGGATTACATTCGATGTTTGAGCGCTCAACAGCGCGGGATCAAACGGTTAACGAGCACCGCATTCTCACAAAGTGCGATTCCCTACGGGATAGCTGCGCTTCACGAACTTTGTGAGTCGAGTGGCAAGGCAAACCGATGCTTGACGAAGGTGGCCGCCTGGATTTCTTGTTTGGATTTGGGATTGATATTGGCGATCGCAAACAACCATATAGCGGTTCTCAGAAAGATGAGGTACGTTGTTGGGCTTGGGCCCTCAAGCGTCTGGGTGGTTATGTAAGCTGTCTGTCATACCTCATCTTTTTGAGAAAGGCTATAATTAGCCTTGCAAAAAAGCAAAGCTATGTTTCACAAATTAGCGAATACTATTCCCGGAAAACTTTACATATTCGTGCAACATCCCGACGGTTCACTCAATATGGAATATACAGCATATTCCATGTATATGCGGTACACACAATAAGAGTCGTAAGTAAGGTGCGTCGCCACGCATCAATCTGCAAGTTCCATTGAACCTGCTCCGCAGCGACGCACCCTACATAACACGTACCGCACAATATAGCTTTATAGTGTACTTCATGAAGCTGGAATATACTGTATCAGTCCTCTGTGCCGATAAATTCAATAAATAGATCCGGAGGAAATCAAGGACAACTCTGTTTTACTCTGCGAACAAATGCACCCGAACGATAGCCCCAGTCAGTTCGAGGTAATTGTCAAAACTGCGACTGAGATCGAACCATTTTCCCACTAATGGCGGATTGTGATAGCATCGGGAAAACTCAAATGCCTGCCAGGTTATTCTCGACCTGAATTGCGCGAACATGGAGATACTGTTGGCCGCGGTATAATCAGCGATAATAATGTTTTTGCCGAAGTTACAGCGTATTCCATGTATATGTGGTACACACCATATTGTAGTAAGTAAGGTGCGTCGCTTTCAGAGTCAATCTGTAAGTTCCATTAAACATGAGCAGCGACGCACCCTACATAACACGTACCAGACAATATAGCTTTATAGTGTACTTCATGAACCACCGAATATGCTGTATTATGAATCATCTACAATTTGGATTATCAAAAAATACTCGATTTGATTGCTGAAATTGAGCTGTAGGGTGTGCAATTCACACCTTACCTATAAACTTGCTGTCGGGTTCGCCGCATTGCGGATCTAATGACTGATGACTAATGACTGATGACTAATGACTGATGACTGATGACTAATGACTGATGACTAATAACTAATAACTAATAACCAATAGCCAATAACCAATAACCAATAACCAACAACCAATAACTAATAACTGATGACTAATCTTTATCTTGTTTAATGTGTTTTTCTTGTGAAAAAACTCGACAGTTATTGAGGTCAGTAAACAACTGTTCTTCTTGATGCTGGTTTGACATATTTACTAAATTATACTGAACATTTTCTCCATAAATAGTTACAGCAATCTGGCAAACTTCTAAAAAATTAATGAGCCACTGACATTCAGCAGCCGAGTTATCTTGATAGTATTGAATTAATCGAGCGAAACAAAGTTCTAAGTAAGTTCGAGAATGCGGTGAAATTAAAATAATTTTGAGAATTATAATTGCTAGTGTTAAAGGATTTAGTTGAGTGGCAAACATTAGAAATAAGGCTGTCGGTTCCCCGGAATTTTCCACAGTCAAACATTTGATTAGATAATTGCAAGTTCTGAGCTGCAGACCGCTGTTCAAAGTTTCTCCGTCATTTTCGGGATGAAAACTATCTAATATATTAGTTATTTGTTCTTGATAAAGATTAGTACGACGAAAAATCCCTTCGTAAGCAAATAAATACTTAATCAGATATTCCTTAAACTGCTTGTAGGTAATATTTTGACTCTGACTGAGAAAAATATTGGCTAAACTACGATAGCTGAAGGAGCCTCGGTTGACCAAAATTATTTTGATTAAACGTAGGGCTTCATCTCCTAAAAGTGTGGGATTATGATAATTTTTTAATTTGGATGTGGCAGACTGAGAGCGAGAGGTATACATTGCTAGGTCAAACTTATACTTGTTTTTGACCTGCTGGGACAATAGTCTGGCAGCTTGGCGTTCTTCGGGGGTGTTGTTAGCATCTAGATATTGAGCGGCTAGCAAGTAAGGCTGATAGCGAGAAGTCCAGTGATTTTGTACCGGCTGGTAGTCGCCATACTTGAATACAAATAACTTGAGGTCTTGATAGTCTTTGCTGCTGACAAAGTTTGTCAGCCACACTCTGAGTATTTTGAGACAATTGTCCGCGTGGGGTTCACTGAGGGTTCTCTGGCTAATAATTTTAATTAAGTCGCGAGCAAGTTGGTATTGTCTCTGAGTGATCCAGTTATTTAATAAGATGTAACAGCAGCGTTTAAATAAGTTGTTAAATTCTAGTTGACTGTCAAACTCAATAATTGTATATAAAGCTTGAATTACTTTCGGGTTCACTGGAGCAATTTGTTCTATAAATATTTTTTTAAAGTGCTGCAAAACTAATTCGGATGCCGAGTAGTTGATATGATATATAAAAAATTTGTAAATGATATCTTGAGCTGCCGAAACAGTGAGCTCTGAATTTTTTAATTGAGCTGTTGGTTGCTCTGCGGCCTCGGGCAATATATTGTTTGTGAGAGTCGGCAGAACTTTTGACTCTTTTGTTTCGGATTGAGAGGAAACGTCTTGAGATGGCATAGCGTCCTCGCTTAGATGATCGATACACTATTATAATTATCTTCCTTAATTTGCAGCTAACAATTTAGTGCTGTACTTGGCTTTTGGGAAGCTACAGTTAACCCCCCCGATCGCCCTTTTGGTAAGGGGAAATCGAGGGGGTTAACTGTTATCTGTCAAGTATCTGAGAATATCAAGCAGGGTTCGCTTGGGCTCGTTTTTGCAGCAGGCGGGCAATTTCAGCTTTTTCTACAAGTCCGACGAGGACACCGTTTTCACGAATGACGGGGAGTTCTTGTACTTTTAGCTGTTCCAGAAGGGTGACGACTTCGAGGAGAGATAATTCTGGTTTGACTGTTGTGGAAAATTCGATCGGCTTCACGAGTTCTTTAACTAAAACTTCGGGCCAGCGTCCGGTAGTAATGGTTTTGAGGTCGTCAAGGTCGATCGCCCCTACCAATTGTCCCGCATCGTCGGTAACTAGGAACCTGCGCCAGGTATGAGTGCTACCGATCACGTAATTGTTGGCAAATTCTCTGAGGGACAAGTCTTGGGAGACGATCGGGCTTTCGGGGGTCAAAGCATCTGCGGCTGTCAAGCCTGCGAGTTCATTTTGGACTGTGGCATATTGGGCAGATTGACCGGCATTTTGCAGCAAGAACCAACCGATTACTAGATTCCAAATATTGCCGAATATGCCTGTACCGATCGCGATCCAACCAATTATTTGACCGACGCGGCTAGCAAAAATTACGCCTTTGTAAGGGTTGCCGGTAATTTTCCAGACGATCGCTTTGAGGATGTTGCCGCCGTCGAGGGGCAAACCGGGAATTAAGTTAAATAAGGCTAAAGCTAAGTTGATGGAAGCTAAAAGTCCGACGATCGCGGCTGCGGGGCCTGTGAGACCGGCGCCGATGCCGATCGCTGTTAACAAACCGGATAAAAATAAGCTGACCAACGGGCCTGCAATGGCTACCCAAAATGCTTCGGCGGGGGTTTTGGATTCTCTATCTAAATTAGCCAGTCCGCCAAACAGAAATAGCGAAATCGATTTCACGCCAATTCCCTGTTTGATGGCTACCCAACTGTGTCCTAATTCGTGGGCTAAGACGGAAGCAAATAACAGTAACGCTGTGAATAATCCCAGCATCCAGGGCGCTACGGGGCCCAATGCGGGAAACAGGGCAGCTAGTGCACCGCCGTACTGCCAGGTTACTAAACCCAGAACTAGAAACCAAGATGCGTTGACAAAGAAGGGAATCCCAAACAGGTTGCCGACGCGAAATGTACCGTTCATAATGGCTACCTCTGATTTTACGAAGGAGAGGTTTTTCTCTCTGTCTCCTTATCGTAACAAAACGTAACGGCAATGTTAATGTTTCAATTAGGGTGTTATCCGTCTGTGGAGGTTCGGTTTGCGGCAGAATGACCGTCGGCTGCGGTTGGGGCAGCCTGGGATTAAAATCCTTATATCCGTTCTCAGAAAGATGAGGTACGTAGTTGGGCTTTAGCCCTATACGTTATTGTGGTTGTATAATCTGTCAATCATACCTCTTCTTTTTGAGAAAGGCTATATCTCAAAACGGAAGTTCTTGCTATGAGGCTTGAGGAGGATATCTGTTTTAGTTTTCAGTCGGTTTTAACTCAAATCTTGCACCTCTGTCATGGACAGGCAAGATGCCTGTTCCACAACAGATGAATTTTCTTTTTGCACCTCTGTCACGAACAGGCAAGATGCCTGTTCCACAAAAATTAAATTTTATTGTGGGGTGGGCTTCTAGCCCGCCCCTAAAAGCCTGATTGAGAATAGTGCAACCTATGAGTTTCAAGCAGATTTAGCTATAATTACTCACCATAACAATACTTTTGCTGCTAATCATTATGCCAGAATCTTTTTTGCTCGGCCGGCTGCTGCTGCAATTCAACAGCGAAGCGGCTGATATTATTACAGACTTATCCGCTGTTGCTTTAACTCCCGACGGTCATTTGTGGCTGGGTTCCGATGAAACGACTTCGATCGAGCGTTTGTCGCCTGTCGGGCCTCATGTGTTGGGAAAACACAAGAGATTTGCGATCGCAGATTTTATCGAACTTTCGGGAGAATCCGAAATCGATATCGAAGGAATTGATTTCAGCGGCGATTATCTTTGGGTGGTCGGTTCTCACAGCACCAAACGCAAAAAAGCTAAAGGCCAAAACCCCGAAAAAGACATTGAAAGATTAGCACAAATCGAGACAGAAGTCAACCGCTATTTGCTGGCGCGCATTCCTATGAAAGACGGGATTTTGTGCGAGTCAATTTCCCATTCAGACAATCAAAGGGAACAGAAAGTTGGATGCCTTCAGCGGACAGAAACGGGCAATTTGCTGACAGACGCGCTCAAAAATGACAGCCACCTCGGTCTATATTTATCTGTGCCGGTTCCGAGTAAAGAAAATGGCTTTGATATTGAAGGGTTGGCGGTGCGGGGCGATCGCATTTTCCTCGGTTTGCGAGGGCCGGTGCTGCGGGGTTGGGCGATAATTTTAGAAATAGAAGTTGAAGAGGTAGAACCGGGAGTTTTAAGGCTTAAGGCAATTGGGGAAGGAGGGAAATTGTACAAGAAACATTTTGTCGATCTGAACGGTTTGGGCGTGCGAGAATTGTGCTGGAATGGGGAAGATTTGATTGTTTTAGCCGGGCCGACGATGACTTTATCTGGGGCGATGAGGGTTTTTCGGTTAAAGGGAATTTTAGGGCGATCGGGCGACAGTATTACTGGGCAAGATGGGGGAGATTTGGAGGTATTGTTGGACTTGCCTTTTAAGGTTGGTGCGGACAATGCTGAGGGGTTGTCGCTGTTTCCGTATTTGGGGGGGCAGAATTCGCTGTTAGTGGTTTACGATTCGCCGGATGCGGGGAGAATGGTTGAGGGAAATTCTATTTATGCGGATGTTTTTAGGTTGGGTTTGTAGTAGTAGGGTACGTCATAACGGGAGATATTTGGGCTAATTAATCAGCCATGAACTGACGCACCATGCGATTAGGAAGGTGCGTCAGATGGAATTTTTCCGAGAATTAATTAGACATTAACTGACGCACCCTACAAGTGGGGTTAATTGTCGATCGCATCCATTCCCCGCCGCTGGCTGTAGCGTTTCAATTCATCAATTAAGTGAGTATCGTTAGAAGCTGTTCTCGCGCCGGCTTCCGCCGCCCAGCGCTTCAAATCTTCAATTTGCGATCGCGCGATCGCAGCTAAAGGTACTGTATCCTCGATCGACCTCAAAATATCCTCGGTCATCAAATCCCGGCGCTGTCCGTTGACAAACGTGCCAAAGGCTCGGTACAATCCATCTATTACCACTTGCTCGATTTCTGCACCGCTAAAATTCTCAGCGCACTTCGCCAAAACTACCAAATCAAACTCGCGCAATCTAGTAGGCCGCAGTCGCTGTAAATGCACCTTAAAAATATCTTGCCGTTCCGATTCTGAGGGCAAATTCAAAAAGAAAATTTCATCAAACCTGCCCTTTCTCAGCAACTCTGCCGGCAAAATCCTGACGTTATTTGCAGTTGCGACAATAAACACCGGACTGGTTTTTTCCTGCATCCAAGTGATCAAACTGCCGAATACCCGGCGCGAAGTTCCCGAATCGCCGTCGCTACCGCTGATAATGTTGCCGAATGCTTTATCTATTTCATCGATCCACAAAACGCAAGGTGCGATCGCCTCTGCTAATTGTATCATTTGTCTGACGCGGCTTTCGCTTTCCCCGACAATGCCGCCAAACAACCTCCCAGTATCCAACCGCAACAGCGGCAAACGCCATTCGCAAGCAATAGTTTTCGCAGATAAAGATTTGCCCGTTCCTTGAATTCCTACTAACAAAACTCCTTTCGGATTCGGTATACCGTAGCGTCGCGCTTCGTCAGTAAAAGCATCTTGCCGCATCTTTACCCACTGTTTCAAATTCTCCAAGCCGCCCACACTTTTCAGGGATTCTTTGGAGTTGAAAAACTCCAAAATTCCCGTCTGGCGAATTGCTTGCTGTTTTTCCTCCAAAACTCCGTCAATATCTGACTCGTTAATTTGCTGTTTGGCGGCCAAAGCTTTAGCCAAAACCCGCCCGATTCTAGCGCGACTCAATCCCTGACAAGCTTTAACCAACTGTTCCCTTGCTAAACCGCTAACTTGCAACTGTTGCGGCTTTTCGACAACGTGGGAAATTAAACTGTCGATTTCTTGTACGTTGGGCAAAGGAAAATCAATTACTGTGACTTCTTCTTTCAATTCCTCCGGCAATTCCAGCGTGTGAGAAGTGAGAACTATAGTTTTTTTGCTGCGCTTCAATTCTCGCGTTAAATTCCGCAATTCCCGCACTACCGCCGCATTTTTTTCGGTGTAGGGATATTTTAAAATTGGGTGCAAATCCCGCAGGACAAATATGGTATATTCTTCAACAACAGTCTTGCCAATGCGATCGAGCGCCGCCATTACCGAACCTTTCCCAGAACCGTTATCCTCCCAGCCGCGCACGATATCCCAGAACAACACCCGGCGTGCGGGAGTTACTTGCAGCGCTACTTGGGCAATTACAGCTTCGACGGGTTCCTCTTCGGCGCCGACAATGTACAGCAGCGAATAGCGGGCGCGAATCATCAAATCTAGTCGCTTTACCAGTGCCTCGAAAGGGTTATTTTGACTGCCCTTGACGGCATCATTTTTTCTAGCAGGGGGGGAATATTCTGTCATTTTATTTGATATCTTAGATGTAAATTCCACTTTATTAAAAATTGTGTTTGCAGTCAGGACTTTAGTCCTTAAAATGATTTAACTGAACTAAAGTTTTGTAGTAAGGACTTTAATCCTTAACAACTATTTAACCGGACTAAAGTCCGTACTGCAAACGTTAAAATTATAACAGAATAGTACGCAATTAGCTATTTAGGAACTTTTCGAGCTTGTTTCACCATTTCAATGAGAGTGTGGTGAGCATCTTCGGCATCTGTTAAAGTGCGATCGAACTTAACTCTGACAGGCACTGTTTCGCCATTGATTTGAGCGGTTAAATCCATGCCGTTCGCATCAATAGCGAGCATTTGAGCTTCGGTGGCCTCTGGTTGGCCGCCAAATGCTTGAGCGTACAGCACTACAGCACTAGCGTGGTCTTCGTTCATGTGAGTGCAGATGCGATCGCTAATCTCAGTGGAAAACTGTTCTGACATGGGAGATTCCTCAGATGCAATATCGATCGATTGTACTGCAAATCGGAGTAGACCAAATACTTCGGAATTTGCTAATATGAAATTCAAATGATTTTAGCGAAAGTCCAATCGATGCGTAAATTTGTTTGTTATCGAGGAACTGTACGCACGTTATCTCTCAATCAGCACTCAGGAAATTCTTGGAAAAGTATCCTGATGCCGAAACAAGTCCGCGCTCTTGGTACAAACTAGCAACAACAGTAGGGCAAAATATTTCATAAATTAAGTAAGTTTAAAAAATTCAACAATAATAAATTTATGCTATACTTAAGTTCTAATTTTTAACCCCAGATTCACCTATGCCAACTTTAACTGATATTGGCACTCTCATCATTTCCACACCAGAAACCTGTGGAAATCGCCCCCGCATCGCAGGCACTAGAATAACAGTTCAACGAATCGCCGTTTGGTACAAAATGGGGATGAAACCCGAAGAAATTATTGCAGAAATTCCCCACTTAAATTTAGCACAAGTTCATGCAGCATTAGCTTACTACTACGCTAATAAAGAGCAGATAGATGCCGATATTGCGGTTGAAGAAGCTGAGTGCGATCGCTTAGCCAACGAACACAAAGTGGGGAGTTAATCTTGAGCCAAATTCGTTTATATTTAGATGAGGATATTCTGGAACGTTCCTTAGTCAAAGCGCTCCGAAATGCAGGAATTGATGTAGCCACTACTGCTGAAGCGAATAATCTCAGTTGCACCGATGAAGAGCAATTAATATGGGCCACTGCTCAAGGGCGAGTTATCTATACTTTGAATGTGGGAGACTTTTGTCGCTTGCATAAAATGTATATGGAACAAGGTCAGGAACATTCAGGAATTGTAATGGGCCGACAAAGTTATTCGATTGGGGAACAATTGCGAGGATTTTTGAGGTTAATTTCTACAAAGTCAGCAGAAGAGATGATCGCTCAGCAAGAGTTTCTGGGAAATTATATGGACTAGCAATAATCGTTGTCGGCATCTATCGAAATAATTAGATACCCTGACTTCTTAAAGAAGTCAGGTATCTGAGTATTCTATCCTACAAACTGCACAGCCTAACTAAAAGATCGATCGTCAAACGGCAATTCACCAAACAGCGAATCAATATCAGCCTCAGAATTCGCAACAGGGGAATTAGCGCGAGATTCCGGTGGCTTCACCGAATTAACCTTGGCTACCGGTAACTTGGCCGCAGGTTCCGATTTCGGTAACTTAACTACAGGTAATTCCCCGCCATTGTCTCCATTTTTGCTCGTTTGATTCCACATCATCATCCCCAACAAACCGTCAACTAAACCCCCACTGCTACCGTTGCCGCTAACCGCAACATCCGGCACAACTCGCACGTTGCGATCGCCTATAATTTGCATTAACTGCAAAGCCGTATAACCAGAACCTCCCAAAGCCACAACACCCGCGCGATAAGCTTCAGCTTGAGCATTTCCCTTCACCCGAATCGACTCAGCTTCGCCTTGAGCTTGTTTCACCTGAGAATTCGCTTTCAACTCAGAAATCTTCACGCCTTGTTCCGATTTTACCATCTCTTGTTGAATCTCGGCTAAAGCAGTTTCCCGCACCAATTGTTGCCGCTGAGTTTGTGCTACTTGCTGCACCTCATAAGTCTTGCACTGTTCCTCGGCAATTTTGCGATCGGTTTGAGTTTGCATCAACTCTGCAGGCGGCAAAATATCCCCGATCAAAGTATCAATTGCTTGCACGTCGTAGGTACGCAAAGCTGCTTTGATATACTCGGCGGCTTCCGCTTGCCTGCCGCTTCTTGCCGAGAGAAAATCTAATACAGAATAAGCTTGAGCAGAATTGCGGAAATAATTGCCAATTGTCGGTTGCAAAACGTGGTCAACTAAATTCTGCATCGAACCGACACGAGAGATGACTTTCGGAGCATCCAAGGCTCCAACGTGAATAATCTGAGCTACTTCTAAATCAAAGGCAAATCCGTCTTGAGAACGCACGGTTAAAGACGAAAGTTTAGAATCGTAACTGTGCCTTTCTGTTTTGCCAGACCAATTCAATACTATATTAGTAGTCGGCACTAACTCTACTTTCAAAATGCGAGTATTCAGCGGATGTTTCCCCGGATAAAGAGGAGTCACCCACACCCCTTTATTGCCGACATTCACTAAATTTCCGTGAGTGAAAGCAGCGCCGCTCACATCTTCCGAGGTTTTGCCGACATAAGAAATCACCGCGCCGACATAGCCGATCGGGATTTCGGTCATCGCCACTTGGTCAACCCCGACAAACCAAGGATTTAAGTTCCACGAACCGGAAAGCAAAACCTGTTCCTGCAAACCGCGCCGCCCGCCAGCGGCGATAAATTTTTGCGCGTTTTGGAAGTTGTCGTGATTCGGAATAATCGGGCCAGCAATTTCGCCATCTTGAATCGGAACGCCGTCAAAAGTTGTGACAATTCCCACTCTATCTGGGGCAATTGTGTACAGCTTCAACTGTTCGGCTGTCATCCCGTGTTTGGTAGCGTTTGCTGCTGTAATTACTGTAAATAATGCTGTATTAATTCGATAGCTACCGCCAGTCACGATGCCGAGTTGCCTACCTTTTTCGCCGCCCCCAAGGAGGAATTTGCGAGCATCTTGAAAATTGTCACATTCTGTGATTTTTCCGAGGATGCGCTGCGGCGGAATTGACGCGCCACCCGCTGCGATAATTAGGGCAATTTCACCTTGGGGAACCACAGTTAGAGACTCTTTGCGAACGTTGTATTGCAAAGGCCAATAACCCCAGTGCCAACCGGGAGGCAAAGTATCAGCTTGATATCCAGCTTCTCCGTTTAAGGCAATTAAATCTCCGGGCGGTAAAGACTTGCCGCCGAAGCTAAAGTTTTTACTGACAATGCCAACTTCGCGATCGCCAATTACTACCAATCCGCCAAAAAATAGTGGCAGCACCAGAATAATTATCATACTGCCGATCGCGATCGGGATAAATCCGCCCGGTTCGAGCTGCATTGTCTGCACGGGAACAGTGCTGCGTAACTGCCCTAACTGCAAGCTAGAATCAGGTTTTGCTGCTAGCTGAGTCGAAGTTTGTGCTGGGGGGATATCGCCAGCCGCAGTTACTGGCGAGGGTTTCAAAGTGCTAATTGCACTGAGAGCTAAGGAAGCCGAAACAGCGGCTGCTAAATGTTTTAAAATCCGAACTTTGACTTGAGATTTGGACAACAATGAATAAAGCATTTTTTTGAGCAGGGCTAATTTGTCCTAGGAGTTCCAGCTTAGCCTTACTAAAAAGTTTTTACCTAAAGCTTAAGGTCTTATTTATCATTATTTGCCGTCATAATAGTCATATTTTTTAGTAAAAATACTTAATATAAAACTCAAAAACCATCAGTCATCAATCAAGGCGTAAGGTTCGCAGTGCACACCCTAGCGATGACTAATGACTAATGACTAATAACTAAGCACTCTAAACAAACTGACCCGTTGTGGTCGATCGCACGCGGCGAATCCCAATCACCGACGGCATCGGCGATCTGCGCGAATCATTAGAGATATTACTCGGCCACAAACTGCCGCGAGAAACACTGCGAGTTTGATTAAAAACCGCACCGTTTAAATCCAACATTTCAATTTGCCGACTCAGTACAGTACCATCATCGATCGGGCAATCTTCCCCCGGATGCTGCACCGAAATCACCAGCGTATCTCCCACAAAAGTCGGCCCCGTCATTTCGCACCGATTCGGCCCTTGAGCAAACGGAATTACACTTCCCGCATTCGGGCCGGAAGTCGGAATATAAAACAGCCAATTGTTGCCGAAAACACCAGTAAAATCCGAGACATTTCCTGTCTTTTTGTGGTCGATCGCCGTTGCCTTTCCAACACTCCCTACGTCAAAACCATTGTGCGTGGGAGTAGACATATCAGTGACGCCCCAAACATTACCTTGAGTGTCAAAAACCAAATTGTCCACACTAGCAAATCCCGCCCCAGCTACCGAACCCGCTTCTCCACCTTGAGCAAAACGCTGCCAGCGGAAAGTCAAACCCGCACCGTCGGAACTATCTTCAATTATTTTGTAAATTCCTCCAGACTGCTGAGTGCTGTTGAGGGCGGCAGTGTATTTAGCAACAGTAAAAATCCGAGAATCTGGATAACCGTCGCTACCCGGTGCGCCGTCAGTATAGGAAATGAAAACTTCCTTAGTAGTAAGATTAATTTCCAAATCTTCAGGCCGCGCCGTCGGAGTACCGCCAATCAAATTAGCGGCATGAAAAGCATCAACTAAAACCGCACCTTGGCTGGTGTAGAAATTAGCAAGACTTTTATTTCTGTAGCCCGGAAGTGCTGTTGCTTCATTAGTTGTATCCATCACAAAAGAACCGCCGTCTTCGGTTTGACCTGCAATTCCGGCGCGTTTGGGGAAGCGAGTATTCGCATCTCTTTGAGCCTTGCCAAAACTGGCTAATTCCGCTTCGCCGACTTTAGAAGGACTCACTGGATTCGTCGGGCTATTTAATGCCAGCGGCAGCCATCTTCCCGCACCGTTACGGTTGTATTGGGCAACGTACAAAGTGCCGTCTTCAAATAACCGGCTGTTCGTTTTATCAGCGGGATTTGCGATCGTGCCGCTGCTGACAAATTTCCAGGTGTGTCCGCCGCGCCGATCGTCCCCCATGTACACTACTAACTTGCGCCCTGCCTCGGCGCGAATCGCGACGTTTTCGTGGCGGAAACGGCCTAAAGCCGTGTGTTTGCGGGGGCGGAAACTCGGATCTTGAGGATCGACTTCTACCATCCAGCCGTATTTTTCGCCGACTAAGCCGAATTCCTCGCCCGTAGTGCCCTTGGCGTAGCCGGTTTGACCGCCGTTGGGTTTGATGTTTTCCTGAACTCCGACGAAGAATAGTTCGCTACCTTGGAAGTTTTCTTCGGCGGAGAGGATTGTGCCCCACGGGGTTGTGCCGCCGGAACAGTTGTAGGCTGTACCGATGATGCGGTTTCCCAGCCCGTCGCTGTTGACTTGCGCGAAGACTTGGGTAGCAGCAGGGCCCGTGGCTGTAAGATATTTGTCGTCGCCTTGTCTGGTTCCCCAGGAGGTGACTGTTTTGTATGTGTCGGAACGTTGGCTGTTGATTCCGAGGCCGGAAAGTCCGTGGATGCGTCGGTTGAGGGGGTCGCGGGCGATCGCCCCAAATCTGCCGTTAGACTGTTTGGTAATGCGGACGATCGAACCACCAAGATTGTAGAGGAATTCGCCGAGGGTATCGCGATTCTTTACCGATAAGTCTATACCGAGGACGGCGCGATCGGTTGCTGGAAATGATGCCACATCTGACGGCGCTTCCGGCGCTACTTTCGACATCGGGAAGGATACGTACTCGTGGTTAACCCAGAGATAGCCGTCGTCACTGCTGCCGCGAATCCCTACAAAGCCGGTGTAGTCGTTGTTGTAACCGAAATAGTCTGCCGGATCGGGGAAAACTCGATCGCCCCAGCGAAGAATCACGTACCGTTCGTATTCCGGCGGTACAACCACATCGTCAACCACGCTATAGCTGGTTAATCGAGTATTCTGCGAGGCCGCCATTACGGTTCCCTGTCCGTTTGGGGCGATCGGCATAAAGCTCGACAATTCTTGATAAACTGGCAGCGGGTGAGGAAGTCTTAACGGAGTGAAAGATAGCGGCCCTACAACAGCTTCCGCCGAGGTGGAATTGATGCCGAATAGTGTTTGAGTTAGTTGAGGGGCAAGCACAGTGGTAGCTGCACTGCTGCCGAAGAAAATTAGCAATTGTCGGCGACTTATTTTCGACATAAATTCCTTTTCAACCCAACATCCCTAATCATGATTTACGTAAAAATTTATCACTCTTAAATTAAGGGAAGTTAACCTAAAGGTTAATTAAAATAGGGAGATATTTAGGTTAATAACAAGTTAAATATTGTAATTGGCAATTGGTAATTGGGAATAGAGAGAGAGATTCAGGAAAAAATATCTATCCGTGTATCCGTGATTTCCGTGTCGTGCTGTTGGTTATTTGTTATTTGTTATTTGTTATTTGTTACCCATGCCCCATGCCCCATGCCCCATGCCCCATGCCCCATGCCCCATTACCAATATTTCAATCATCTCGAAAACCCGGATCGTTTTGTCGGGATGTCGATCGACTGGGCGCAGGTGCATTCATCGCTTGCGAAGACCCTGAATTTGCGGGCAAAATATTGCTGTCTCTGAATCCCAGCAGCAATTTAGCATCGGCAAAATATCTAGTCCACTGTTCGATTCTCGCATCTTTCTGCCAGTCGCGGCGGGATACTCTCGATCGCAAAACCGGAACTCTTTGTCGGCTGCGATCGGCTGTAATGATGACTGTAACTTCTGTTAATGCCGGATTTTCTTGAAACGATCGGGCGATCGACTCTTTCGCTAAATCTTCCGCCTGCTGCACCAAACTCGCAAAAGATTGACTGCCGTCCGAATCTAAGGTAAGGTAGCGCTCTTTTGTTTCAGCCAAACCTATCGATATACTTGCTGTTAAACTGATAATTGCTAGAATGACGGCTGACAATAAGCGTATGTACAAATTCATTATGTTTGAAACTAAATACTAACACTTGTCAATGATAGTTAATAAAAATTAACAGACAGTTAACCTTAGATTAAAATAATATTTTGTGTCACCATATTTCCGCTTAACAGGCAAGATGCCTGTTCCACAACAAGTGCCTTTTCTTGTGGGGTGGGCATCCTGCCCGCCCATAGAATGGTTATTGATAATGGTGCAATATCTCAGTTTTACTCGAAATACTTGTCAGTAGCAAAGGATGTCGATAAACCAGCCCCCGCGTTACTCTTCATTATTCCTTTAACATCAGAAGGAACGCTGGATAATTAATCCGTGTATCCGTGTCAAAATCCGTGTCGTGCCTTCCCTCTTCTTTATGAAATCAACAAAATGTGCGATCGCCCTCGGTAGCAACTTAGGCGACTCCTTCGCCACACTCAAAAGCGCGATCGCCACCCTCAACAACACCCCAGGAATAGCAGTAAAATCTCATTCAAGCTGGTATCAAACCGCCCCCGTCGGGCCGCCCCAACCCGATTACATCAACGCCTGTGCCATCCTAGAAGTTGCACTGCAACCCGAACAATTGCTAGCAAATTTATTAGAAATCGAGAGAAAATTTAATCGAATTCGCCGAGAAAAATGGGGGCCGAGAACTCTAGACTTAGATTTGCTGCTGTACGACAATTTAATCCTAGAAACTCCGACACTGACTCTACCTCATCCCCGGATGACCGAAAGAGCTTTTGTATTAGTACCTTTAGCAGAAATTGCCCCGGATTGGGTGCATCCGGTGACGAAAAGTGCGATCGTCCAACTCTTGCAAACCGCAGACTGTTCTGGAGTGCAAAAATTGCCCTTGTAAAAATTGAGTACAATTCACAGATCGTACCAGTTTCAAAAAAAATGCAACCGTAGGTAAGCTCAAACTGTGATAGTCATCAGTCATTCCCAATCTAAAATCTAAAATCTAAAATCTAAAATCGTATTAGATCGCCTATGATGTCTTAAATCGGTGCAATCAAACATTATTCGCTTCTCGCTTATGTCGATCGGTCAAGAACTACCCCAACTCCTCAAACAGCGCCTATTTTACCAAGGGCGCAAATTTAACTTTGACGTAGCCACCCTCCGCCTTCCCAACGGTTCCGAAGGCGACTGGGAATGTATTCGCCACCCCGGGGGAGCACTTGCAGTTCCCGTCACCCCCGACGGTAAACTCGTCTTAGTACGCCAATACCGCTTCGCCGCCAAAGGGCGGATTTTAGAATTTCCCGCAGGTACAGTCGAAATCAATGAAAGCCCCGCCGAAACTATCAAACGCGAAATCGAAGAAGAAACCGGATATCGCGCCGGAAAATGGCAGAAATTAGGGCAATTTTTTCTCGCCCCCGGTTATTCCGACGAAATCATTTATGCTTTTTTAGCCCAAGATTTGGAAAAACTAGAAAAGCCCCCGGCACAAGATGATGATGAAGACATTGAAACAGTTCTATTCACTCCAGAAGAATTAGAAAAAGCTATCTTAGCTGGCGAACCAATTGACGCGAAATCAATTTCTAGCTTTTTCTTGGCGCGTCCATTTTTGACTTAAATAGGACTGACGAAAAAAACCCGGTTTCTGATAATAATCGTGCATCAAGCCGATAAATATTAACTTAGAAACCGGGTTTTTGACCCCGCGTGTGTCCAGGACTGTAAAATCTAAAATCTAAAATCTAAAATCTAAAATCGAATGTCAGATCTAATTTTATTTTGGCACCGCCGCGACTTGCGTATTTCTGACAACATCGGACTGGCAGCAGCGCGCCAGCAAAGCCCGAAAGTAGTCGGGATTTTTTGTCTCGATCGCAATATCCTAAATCGCGATGACGTAGCGCCAGCCAGAGTCACCTACATGATCGGCTGCTTGCAAAAACTCTCCTCGCGTTACAGGGAAGCAGGCAGCCAATTGCTGATAATTCAAGATGACCCGAGTCTCGGAATACCGAAATTAGCAACAGCTATAAATGCCAAAGCAGTATTTTGGAACTGGGATGTAGAACCCTACGCAAAACAGCGCGATCTGTCCGTATCAAACGCCCTCCAACAAGCAGGAATTAAAGTTCAAAATTTCTGGGATCAAGTCCTGCACGCCCCAGATGAAATTCGCAGCGGTACAGGGACTCCCTACACAGTTTATACACCATTTTGGAAAAAATGGAACAGCAAACCCAAAGCCCAACCAGTAGAGACACTGCCGATAACATATCTGGAATTAATGACCGGATTAACCGCAGAAGAACAAGAACTCGCCAACCAAGCAGGTGCAATTGAAACACTGCCAACTGCTTCTAGTTTGGGATTTATTTGGGAAAATCCATTAGTAATAGAACCCGGAGAAGATGCAGCGCAACAAAAATTAGAAGAATTTTGCGATCGGGCAATTTACGAATATCAAGAACAGCGCAATTTCCCCGCAACTAACGGCACATCTCAACTCAGCGCCGCCCTCAAATTTGGTGCAATAGGCATCCGCACTGTTTGGCAAGCTACCCAGATAGTAATGGAAACTTGCCGCAGTGAAGAAGCGTGCACAAGCATCAGGACTTGGCAACAGGAAATAGCGTGGCGGGAATTTTACCAACACGCCATGTATAACTTCCCAGAATTAGCAGACGGCCCCTACCGTCAAGCATTCAAAGACTTTCCGTGGGAGAACGATGAAAAGCTTTTTCAAGCTTGGTGTCGGGGCAAAACTGGCTATCCTATTATTGACGCAGCAATGCGGCAGTTAAATCAGACAGGTTGGATGCACAATCGCTGCCGCATGATAGTCGCCAGTTTCCTCACCAAAGACTTAATTATTAACTGGCAGTGGGGTGAAAAATACTTCATGCAAAAATTGATAGATGGCGACCTTTCTGCTAACAACGGCGGCTGGCAGTGGAGCGCATCGAGCGGCATGGACCCGAAACCTTTGCGAATATTCAATCCCGCCAGTCAAGCTCAAAAATTTGACCCAGAAGGGGAATATATTCGGCACTGGGTTCCCGAATTGCGCCGCGTTGATACGAAACTTTTGCTAACAGGAAATATTTCGCCTTTAGAACGCCGACTTCTTCCTTATCCCTCTCCGATCGTAGACCACAACGAGCAGCAGCGCAAGTTTAAGGAACTGTACAAGCAGCAAAAAATAGTTTAATAGTTATTGGTTATTGGTTAGTTGTTATTTGTTGGTTGTTATTTTTTGTTTCTAATTACCAATAATTACAAATTACCAATTATCAGTACGGACTGGTTATAATAAACTTAAATAAATCGGAGGTTGAAATGGTAACGCTGCAATTAAGGCAAATCAGTGTACCCCCAGGACATAGAGTGTTGTTCCATGATGTCAACTGGCAGGAATTTGAAGCAATTTTAGAAGAGTTGGGAGAACACCGTGGCTCTAGAATAGCTTACAGTCAAGGAACTTTGGAGATTAGGATGCCACTACCAGAACACGAGAAAGCTAAAATCATTATTGGCTATTTAGTGAAAATTTTGTTTGAGGAGCTAGAAATCGACTTTGAACCATTTGGTTCGACCACTTTCAAGCGAAAAAGTATGTTACAAGGAATTGAACCTGATGAATGTTTTTATATCCAGAATTACGCTCTAATGATTGGCAAAAAACGGATTGACTTAACTGTCGATCCGCCGCCTGACTTAGCAATTGAAGTCGATCTAACTTCCAAAACTCAACTCGATGCTTACGAAGCTTTGGGAGTCCCTGAAATCTGGCGCTATGAAAATAACAAGCTTCTGATTAATGTGCTTCAAGATGGGAAATATGTTGAATCGGAAATTAGTCGGATTTTTCCCAATCTGCCAATTATTGCAGCTATTTCTCAATATTGCGAAGAAAGTCAAACAGCGGGTACGAGTCAAACTCTCAGATTGTTTCGCCAGTGGGTTAGAGAACAAATCAGGCTTTGATTACTGAAGTATTCACTACAAATCTGACTGTTTCCCAATGCCCAATTACCGATACAGACAAGTTATCATAAACTTAAATAAATCGGAGGTTGAAATGGTAACGCTGCAATTAAGGCAAATCAGTGTATCTCCAGGAAATAGAGTGTTGTTCCATGATGTCAACTGGCAGGAATTTGAAGCAATTTTAGAAGAGTTGGGAGAACACCGTGGCTCTAGAATAGCTTACAGTCAAGGAACTTTGGAAATTAGGATGCCGCTACCAGAACATGAATTCAATAAGGAAATCATTGGCGATATGGTGAAAATCTTACTCGAAGAACTTGAAATCGATCGAGAATGTTTTGGTTCGACGACTTTTAAACGAAAGAGTATGTTACAAGGAATTGAACCTGACAACTGCTTTTACATTCTGAATTATGCTCTAATGATTGGTAAAAAGCGGATCGACTTAACTGTCGATCCGCCGCCTGACTTAGCAATTGAAGTCGATCTAACTTCCAAGACTCAACTCGATGCTTACGAAGCTCTGGGAGTCCCTGAAATCTGGCGCTATGAAAATAAGAAGCTTCTGATTAATGTGCTTCAAGATGGGAAATATGTTGAATCGGAAATTAGTCGGATTTTTCCCAATCTGCCAATTATTGAAGCTATTTCTCAATATTGCGAAGAAAGTCAAACAGCGGGTACGAGTCAAACTCTCAGATTGTTTCGCCAGTGGGTTAAAGACCAAATACAAAATTGATATGAAATCCCTATTCCCCGCACTTGCTGTTAAAAAGCAGGCTTCTTGACGATCGCAAAAAAGCCATTTTCTCACAGCAAGCGTCCTAATTCCGTTGTATTTTTAATTTCGCTTTTGGGAAATCGAGAGAGAATAAGGGTGTTGACCTTGAGATCGATCGCCCACAAAAATAACATAAGTCCCCTTGTCGCCATAACCGGAAAATTCTACATTCCCCGCAGCAGCATTCGCCGGCAGGACGCAGAAACGCCCCCTCGGCCCCTGAATCATCAAACTCGGAGCTCCAGCGGTTTGTACTGCAATCCGCCAGTAAGGCAAATCCTGCGTTACTTCGATGACGTGGTTCGGTGCTTGGGACACAAAACCGCAGTCGCCACTATTGTTCGGGCCGCCGGAAACTCCAGAAACTCTCAGCGGTTCGGGAAATCCCGGAGCAATTTGTAGCGGTTGGCTCCGAAGGGCTCCGGCATCCGCTAAAATCATTGCCAAGGCTAGGGTCACGATCGGGCTAAACCACAGTTTGCCGCGATCGCCCGGATAATGGATCTTCATGTTTCCTCACACAATGGCATTTGGTTCTAGTTCTTTGACGGTAGGGGACAATGACGGTTCCGAACACATTAATCTAAACTAACTCCCGAATTTTTTTATGAATCCTCAAAATAACTTCAATTGGCAGCAAGCGTTCGGAGAACTAAAAGCTAAACTAGAACGATCGCCGCTGATCGCACAAAATTCAGACAGCTATCAAGCCGTCGGAACCTTATACAATCAATTACTCGACAAGTTTCAAAGACTCCCCAAACCCGGGCAGGTGGCAGCCTTTGCCGTCGGAGCGATAATTGTCCTGACAGTCTTCAATAGTGTCGTACAGCTAATTTCGGCCCTGATGACTCTTGCCGTTCTCGGAGTGCTAATCTACATAGCGTATAAATTGGCAATTTCCCCCCAGTCCTCAAATACTAACGACAAATAATAGGAATTTCTAAATATGGCTAGCCCCACCGCGCCCAGCGGCATCAATCAACCCGATCCGTCTTGGCAAACACAATCCAAGCAAATGCCACTGCTGGTTCGCAGGTGCGGCGCTTGGGCCGTGGAAATTTCGTTAATTGCCGCCAGCGCCCTCGTTCCCTTCAGTATCGGGGCATTGGTGAACAACGAATCTCAAACCGTGCCGCTCAATTCCTCAGTAGCAGCAGCATCCGAAACCGTCGCCCGTACTTTGGGCATACCGATGCGCGATCGCAACCCCAGAGTCGCACCTCTAACTAATCTATTCTGGTCAGGGGCGCTGCTGGCACCGGCAGTTTTAGCGGCGTGGCAACTGTTTTTGCTCGCCAGAACCGGTCAAACTCTCCCCAAACGCTGGTTCGGCGTCAAAGTTGTCACAGCGTCGGGTACTCCTCCGGGTTTTGGGCAAGTGCTAATTCGCGAAAGTTTGGGGCGCTGGGGAGTGCCTCTGGGCGTAGCTTACGGCATTTGGCGCTTGACCGGTGCGTTTCCAGATTTGCTGATTTTAGGGGGGCTGAGCGGCTTGGCAGTGATCGCAGACGGCGCTTTTACATGGCGTTACAAACGGCAAGCGGGACACGATCGCCTCGCGAATACTTTGGTCGTCAGCGATCGGAATCAACTGTCTGCCAATCCTGCCAAGACTCAAGATTGGACTGAGGAAGACGCGCAGATTGCGGCTTTGGTTTTGACTCCGCAAACCGACGTGAAAGAAAATCCCAGTTTGTGGAATTGGATGCGCCAACACCCGGGCACAACTTTAGTGATAGTTACCGTTGGCAGCGCGGGATTGATTTTAACTTTGTTTGTCGGCACTCTCATCTACACTCAAAGTCAAGCAAATATGCGGGATTCCCGGCAGCGGAACGACGAATTATTTGTGGCTTTAGTTAGCAAATTGTCTCCGACTTCGGCTAGCGGGGCATCGGGCAGGCGATCGGCAATTTTGGCTTTGGGGGCGGTGGAAGACTCCCGCGCCGTACCGCTGCTAGCGGATTTGCTCGCTCAAGAAGACAGCCGCGCCATGCTGGACTCGATCCAGCAAGCTTTAGTCAGTAGCGGCCCGAAAGCTTTGCCTGACTTGCAGCGGTTGAATCAGGCCCTCAGCAACGACCTCGATTCCCTGCGCTTTGGCGGCAAGGCCCCGGAACGCGAGTTAGCGGCCGCCCGCCAGAGAACAGTACAAAGGGCGATCGGCAAAATTCTCACAGTGTATAGCAGCCAGCTCAACGGCGCGGATCTCAGCCGCACGGATTTAGCTCAAAGTCCTGCCGGCCCCGCTCAGTTTACTTTAGTTTTAAACAAAGTTGACTTATCGGGAATTAAGCTCAGAAACGCCAATTTAACCAATGCCAGCTTGCAGGGAACTCGCTTTTACGGCACCGGTGAAGACAGGCGTGCGGGTACATTTGACGATTGGATTTCTGACTTGAGCGCAGCTAATCTTGAAGGAGTAAATTTGACCGGGGCATTTTTGAACAGTGCTGTAATGAACCGGACTACTTTTGTGCGCGCTGTCATGAATAAAGCTAATTTGTCAAGCGGAAATTTGAATTCAGCTAATTTCAGCAGTGCTATTTTAATTGGGGCAAATTTGCAGCAAGCAATGTTAAAAAATGCAAGTTTTACGGGTGCAGATATAGGAAGCGCGAATTTTTCAGGAGCTGATTTGTCAGGTGCGCGTTTGGGCCAAGTGAAGGCTCAAGGCACTCAGTTGTCCTTGACAAATTTGTCTAAATCGGAATGGCAAGGTGCAGATTTGTCCGGTGCGGATTTGAGCGGCGCTAACTTACAAAAAGCCGATTTGACTTCGACTAAACTGGCAAACACAAATTTAAAAGATGCTCAGTTACAAGATGCTAATTTGCGGAATGCGGATCTGAGTTCGGTTGATTTTAGGGGCGCGAATTTATCGGGCGCGAATTTTAAAAGCGCTGTGTTTCAGGGGAAAGCAGCTTCGGAGCAATTTATTCAAAATCCGGTAGGTAGTAAATCGGGTCGATTCCAAGGAGTTGATTTTGCGGAGGTTAAGAATTTAGATCAAAGTCAAATTGCTTACATTTGTTTGCAGGGGGGGATTCATCCGAAGTGCCCGCAGAAGAATTAACGGTTGGTTGTTAGCGAGTAGGGCAATAAAGTCGATCGAAGAACAGGTCGTTATATCAAATCCGGTAGCATCGGAATTAATATTACCGAAATCAGTTATGTAGGGTGCGTCGCTGTTATATGGTTCAATGGAACTTTGCAGATTGTTGATGGCGACGCACCTTACAACAAGATTGTGTGTACCCCATATAAATGGAATATGCTGTAAAATGCAGAGGACTTGCATTCCTCACTACAACCAAACGGAAATAATATTAATACCAATTTTACTCATTTCTTGCTAAAAACTTTTGTGTTGAGTTTCGTTTCACTGGCCCAACATACTGCTGCATTGTTTATTAAAATTGCTATTACGCAATAGCATCCGAAGTGACAAGAGTCTCAAATTGCGCCAGTAGCGTTCCATCAGTATTGTTGGCAACTCCAAAAATTCTAGGTAACTGACCTGTTTGGGCGAGAACTTGTCTCACTTCTCGGTTAGATACATCGGCGAGATTTTTGTTATTTAGAATGGCATTAATGGCAGCGATACCGACACCTTGACCAACTGCGGCGTTGAATTCAACAATTCTGCCGACAGAACAGGCAAACCCTTCAAATCCAGAACACGGACTGACCACTGCCAGGTTAGGAACGTTTTTAATTAATGCGTGGCGGATGCCAATATTAAAGATAGGCTGTTTAAAACTCATACTTTTCAACCACCCTCGACTGTTTGCTTTCTCGCCAATACCCGGGATGCCTCCGCGTACATCAAAATGATAGCTAAATGTTGCAAGTGCCTCATTAGCAGGTACGCCACCAAACAGCATTTGTGCGCCGGTTAAAGGTTCTACAACTCCCGTTACATTGCCAGCGTGTCTGATATAAAGTTCTGATGCAGAAGTAACAGAAGTAGCCCCCAAACTCCTCAGCCAAGTGGCAACAAATAACATCTCTCTTTGCATATTAGCCGTGGGTTTGCTCCCGCTTCTCGCTAAGGCTTCTGCTTCGCTGGCGGTGACTGCAAATAAAAGCGCATTCCACGAAAGTCTTTCATTTGGAAGTATTGCTATATTTCCCTCATCTAAAATTACGCCCGTTTGAGGCAAAGATAGCTTTCTTCCTCTAAAGGAGTGATAAGCTGCAGACAGAGCCGGCGAGCGAACATCGATGTAATCGTTACCCGCCCACAGAGTTTTGAGATTGCCTCTAGTGTCGATCATTTCCAGCCGGAGTTCTTGTGCTAGTTTGACATCCTTGCCTGCAGCGTACAGCAAAAAATTTTGACTTTCAGAATCGGCGAGGTTTGTGAAGCGTTTTAGATAAATGTAATCGAGTTCTTTCAGTCTTCTTGCAGTAAGTCCTTGGGTTTCAAAAACGAGGGTGACTGGAAGTTCTGAGTTAGGCAGACCAAATGTTTCAAATCCCTGCTGCTTTCTCACGCCGGCAGCTTGAGCTAATTCGGCATTGACAGTGGCATCAATAAATTGCTTGCCGGCATAAACTGCGCCTTTAGAGGTGGTTATACTGGCAATTTTTTGGCCTTCTTTACTGACTGATTGAATTTCTACTTTGCTGAGGAGAGCGACTCCAGCTTGTAACAGCATTTCTTTTAGCGCTGCACTGGCTTTGCGGGGGTCAAGTGCAATTGCGGTGACACCGGATTTTTGCAGGAACTCTTTATAGATTGCCGCTGGTGAACCAAAGGTATCTAAATTTAAAGATTTTTGAAGTTCTTGACTAATCTGACTTCTATCTAAATAAGCAAGACCGCCTCTTGCCAAATGCCCGCCAATCCCTTCTTGCAAGCTTCCTTTAGACATCAGCATAACTCGCGGATAACGCTTTGTCCGGCGACGATATTCTCTGGCAGCCGAGATAACAGCTAAAACTCCTGGAACTTCATCACCAAAGCCGATGACATCGTAAGAACGCAAATCCGTGACCATTATTTAATAACCTCTCCCGATCGTCATTTTTTCGAGCTGGATCTCAATGTTTGCCGTCAAACTCTCTGTTGGTTCCAAATTTAGCTGCATCTTTGGTGATTTTTGCGATAAATATTCACACATTCTTGGATGTAGAAATCGGGTTTTTTCCCGGAAATCCTTCGTTGAGGGCGATCGATCTCGGTTGAAAAACCCGGTTTCTGAGCGTCCAGAGTCGGTCAGTCTGGTGCTCTTGATTGCCATCAGGTCAGATTATCGGGATCTATCCCCAACTCTCGCAATCGCTGAGCTAGTCGATCGGAACGTTCAGCCAATCGATCGGCGCGCTGGGCTTCCTGTTGGGCGCGCTGCGATTCCTGTTGGGCGCGCTGGGCTTCCTGTTGGACACGTTCCGCTGATTGTTTTACCTGTTCTTCAGGTGTCAGATAGCGTTTGCCATCGGCATCATACCAATACAACCACTCCCTTGTCACCCCAGAATAATTTCCCCTTTCACAACCAATCCCCAAACCAATTTCTGGCATCCAAACTGGATGTCCTGGCTGTAATTCATACTTCCCATTGACTAACTTGTGTACTTCTAAATGAGGTTTACGGCGACGGCGGGAAGAATAAATGACGTAATAAAGTACGCCTAAAGCTTGATATTCCTCCAACTTTGTGCTGTATTCCTTGCGATAAGTTGGGGAAACTACTTCCAGCACAAAAGTCGGCAAAACATTTTCATCCCACAGCACGTAACTGGGACGCAATTCTTCATCATAAAACCTTTCTACACCTAAACTTAAGAAAGCATCTGGCACAATGTGAGGTTTATCGGGGTGATAATAGATACCCATATCTATGCCAAAAAACCAGTCCATGCGTTCTGACCAAAGTATCAGCAAGATTGCCTTTAGCAATCCCGGTATTAATTCTTGCAGTTCGTTATCCACAGGTGTTTCATCGGAGTCTGGTAGTTCATCGGCTGAGGGCCAGTGCCTCGGAAATTTGTAATCTAACATGGCGGCTTTCCTCAAAAATCACTAATATTATACCGTTGATTTGTTTGGCGATAGTATTTATTGAACGAACCGCGAAGACGCGAAGGAAGAGAAGAGAAGACGATCGGTAATTTTGATTTAGTTAATCTGAAGTAATTTTTGTAAAATATTTGCTGAGACTTACGCGATCGACTATACTAAGCCTAACGATTCGGTTCTAATGGGGAGCAGCCATTAGAGGAAACGGGGAAAGTTCGGTGCAAGTCCGGCGCTGTCCCGCAACTGTAATGAAGGTGATGTCGCTTTCTGAGTCAGGATGCCCGCCGATGTGTTGGTTTACATTGTCTCATCTGCGAGGTTCAGCATGAAGGCCGGAAATCGGAAATTGGTCAGCTTGGGATTGATGGCTGGCTTGAGTTGTTATATTGTCTTGGGCTCGGCAACGCCCGCCGCAGCTATGCACATTTCGGAAGGTTTTTTGCCGGTGCAATGGGCTGCGTTTTGGTGGATTGTGGCGCTGCCTTTTTTTGCCTTTGGGTTGCGTGCGATCGCCCGCATCACCAAAGAACACCCGGAACTTAAACTGCTGTTAGCTTTAGCCGGTGCGTTTACTTTTGTACTTTCTGCTTTAAAAATTCCATCGGTAACGGGGAGTTGTTCTCACCCAACGGGTACGGGTTTGGGTGCGATTTTATTCGGCCCTTCGGTGATGGCGGTACTCGGTGCTTTAGTGCTGCTTTTTCAAACGTTACTGTTAGCTCACGGCGGGCTGACAACGCTGGGAGCTAATATGTTTTCGATGGCGATAGTTGGCCCGTTTGCTGCCTATTTTATCTATCAATTGCTGATGCGAACTGGCAGGCAACGGGCGGCAATTTTTTGTGCAGCAGCTTTTGCAGATTTGCTGACTTACGTGGTTACTTCGATTCAATTAGCGTTAGCTTTTCCCGCAGCCAGCGGCGGTTTTATGGCTTCGTTTCTCAAGTTTGCTGGTATCTTTGCAATTACTCAAGTACCCCTTGCTATTAGTGAGGGATTGCTGACTGTATTAGTCTGGAATTGGCTGCATTCTTACGGGAAGCCGGAGTTAGAAACTTTGAAACTATTGAGACAGGAGTCATAAGCCATGAGTCAAAAAAACACAAGAAATCAGCAAGCTACTTCACAACAAAATTGGATGTTGGTAATTGCTGTGATCGCGCTTGCCGTTATTCCCCTAGTTTTTGTCCGGGGTGAATACGGCGGATCGGATGGGGAAGCACAGAAAGCGATTACGGAAATTCAACCGGACTATCAACCTTGGTTCAATCACTTATTTGAGCCTGCTAGCGGAGAAATTGAAAGTTTGCTGTTTGCGACTCAAGCGGCGCTAGGATCGGGCGTAATTGGCTACGCGATCGGGCTGTACAAGGGGCGATCGCAGCGACAAAAATCTGATGATGAATAGCCGTCGGAATGAACCATCAGATTGACAGTCTGGCTTATACAAATCGCTTGCGCGGGTTGCCGCCAACCCACAAATTATCCTTTGCGATCGCCCTGTTAATTCTTTCTCTGGTTTCTCCTGCGATCGTCCAATTGTCGATCGCCCTTTGGTTGGCTGTCTGGATCGTCATCTATGCGGGTATTCCGGGGGAACTGTATTTGCGGTTGCTGTCGCTACCGTTGATGTTTTTGCTGACAAGTTTGCCTGCTTTGGCGATGAGTGCGGTGGCGGGCGATCGTATTCCCGCAATTCAGTGGGATATCTGGCAAGGTTGGGGGATTAGCACCGGCACTTTTTATCTGTATGTGAGCCGCACTGGGATATACCAAGTGAGCTTGCTATTTGCCCGCGCCTTCGCATCGACAAGCTGTATGTATTTCATCCTCTTGACGGTTCCATTTACCGAAATCTTGCAGATTCTCAGACAATTACGCTGTCCAGAGTTAGTCACAGAACTGCTATTACTAATGTATCGGTTTATTTTTAGCTTATTGGCGATCGCCGATGAACTTTGGATAGCCCAAAACTCCCGCTGCGGCTATCGCACTTGGAAACTGGGAATGCGTAGTTTAGGCATTTTAATCGGGCAATTGCTTCAGCGAACTTTGGAAAACTACCGTCAAGTTTCCTTGAGTTTAGCGTCGCGCGGCTTTAATGGAGAACTTCGCGTTTGGAATTCTTCCCCTTACAAACCTTCGCGAAGATATACATTGGAAGCCGTGTTTGGCTGCACGGTTTTAACCATTTTAAGCGCAGTATTTCAACGCTAAATTTATTCTTGGGACTTAGCATGGGGGCCCAGAAACCGGGTTTTTTACGAAAATACTTCGTTAGAGCATCGCAGATTCAGTAGAAAACCCGGTTTCCGATCGCCAGTGCGTAAGTCCTCTTGTTGATAATTCTCGTATTATCGTTAGTTTAGCGGGCCAGATTTGAATAAGGGCGATCGCACTTCCTGCGACAGCTATTACAAATATGACTTTTATGAACTCGATGAATGAATTATATGAATTGACGCGAGCAGTAATTGAATGAATAATTACAGTATCAAAATAAATAGAAAAAATTATGTATCAAGATCCTAACAAAAGCAACAGCCCACCGCCGATTGTTTTTATTATTGCCATCGGCTTAATTGGGTTTGGCGCATACAAGTTTGTTCCCGGTTTATTGAATGCCAAAACTTCAAATACACCTACATCTACATCTACACAGGCAACGAGCCCATCGGGAGCGATCGCAAATCGCATCAGTTTAGGAAATCAGATATTGCTGACATCCCAAACAACAGCAGCAAAACAAGCAGGAGTTCAAGCTTTTGCTGAGGGAAATTACCAAGCAGCCGCCGAATATTTTCAGAAATCGCTGCAACAAAATCGCAACGATCCCGAAACCATTATTTATTTGAATAATGCCATTATTTATTTGAATAAGACCACAGCCAGCAATGGTTCTTCCTTAATAATTGCTGTCAGCGTCCCCATTGGTAGCAACCCCAATGTTGCCCAAGAAATCCTCCGGGGTGTCGCCCAAGCTCAGGATGAAATCAATAATAGCGGTGGCATCAACGGCGCAGAACTCCAAGTAGAAATAGTCAACGATGACAACAGTCCAGAAGTGGTCAGAGAAGTTGCAAAGACATTGACAAAAGATCGGAATATACTAGCAGTAATTGGACACAATGCTAGCAACGCATCTCTCGAAGCTGCTCCGATATATCAGCAAGAAAAACTGGTAATGGTTACACCTACGAGCTTGGCAAATAATCTATCAGGATTTGGCAGCTACATCTTTCGGACTGTTCCCAATATTAGCGTAATGGCGGCTCCCTTAGCAGAATATGCAGTCAAAACAGCAGGCAAAACTAATATTGCCATTTGTTATGACTCGCAAGCACCCGATAACATCTCCTTTAAAGATGAATTTGTGGCCTCTCTTACTGCTGCTGGAGGCAAATTAGTTCCGACTGTTTGCGACTTTTCAATCCCTTCTTTTAATCCCGAAAGTGCGATCGCCGATGCTGTCAGCAAAGGTGCACAAGGATTGATGGTAGCACCCCACGTCGATCGCATTGACCGTGCGATTTCTCTGGCTCGCATCAATCGAGGCAAATTGCCACTCTACGGCAGCACCACAATGTATACCTTTCAAACTTTAAAAGACGGACAAAAAGACGTTGACGGGCTTGTTTTGCCCGTTCCCTGGCATCCTGAAACTAATCCCGGTAGCCGTTTCCCAGAAAATTCCCGCCAGCGTTGGGGAGGAATTGTGAATTGGCGAACAGCAACGAGTTTTGATGCGACTCAAGCTGTCATCGCTGGCTTGCGGCAAAGCAATACGCGGGAAGGGTTGCAACAAGCACTCAGAAATCCGAATTTCTCGGCAGCAGGATCGAGCGAAGAAGTGAGGTTTTTGCCAACGGGCGATCGGGCTGGTAAGCCGATTTTAGTGCAAGTTAAACAAGGAGGAAGCACTGGCTATAACTTTGTCCCGCTGCGGTAAGTTTGTTAAGTGCGATCGCACTCACATCTTGCACATTCTCAATAAGCCTTTCAGGGGTGGGCATCCTGTCCGCCCCACAATAAAATTCCCTCTTCGCTTCACAGGCCGGAAAGCCTGTTTCTTAGCATGATTAAATTCTCCTTTTCTGTTGAATTAGCAGAATTTTTAAGATAAACTGAAATGAGTAGATTAAAGGAGAGCGTTGTGTATGATCGCGCAAGTTGAAACCAAAACCTACACGGCCCAGGAATATCTAGAATTGGAAATCAATTCTCAGGATCGGCATGAATTTATCAATGGGGAGATTGTTCTGATGGCTGGTGGCGCACCGAATCACAATGAAATTACGAGCATCTTAAATGCTATTTTGAGGGTGAGTCTTAAGGGTAAACCTTACAGTATTTTTGCATCGGATCAGCGGCTTTGGGTTCCGCACCTTAATAATTATACTTATCCAGATGTGATGGTGGTAGCGCGCCCGATAGAGCTGCAATCTGGACGGACGGATACAATTACCAATCCGCTGCTAATTGCTGAGGTGCTGTCTAAAGGTACCAAAGCTTATGACCGCGATGAAAAGTTTGCTGCCTATCGCAGTATTCCTAGTTTTCAGGAGTATTTATTAATCGACCAATATCGGCTACAGGTCGAGCAATATTCTAAAACTGATGCGAATAAGTGGATTTTTTCGGAATATAGCTGTATGGGCGATCGCCTGACATTAACCTCTATTCCTGTGGAAATTTCGCTGGCAGATTTGTATGAAAATATTGAGTTTGGTGAATAGGCGGACGATTTTTTGTCAAATATCCCAAATAGTGGTAATATCCCGGTATATCGATCGGCTCTGATGAAAAACACACATCAGACGCAAGGGGGAAAGTTCGGTGCGAATCCGGCGCTGTCCCGCAACTGTAATGAGATCATTGCATCTCTGAGTCAGGATGCCCGCCGATTTGTTTCCCTGTTGTTTTTCATCTGCGAGGTATGGATGATGGTGAGTTCAATATTTTTACAAATAATTTGCTGTTGTGCTCCGTTTCCCGATCGACAATAACGAAATTTTAGGCAGCGGGAAACTAAAAAAAATGCGAATCGAAGATAGTGTTTGGCAGGGTAGTTTTGGCTACTGGCAGAACTTGTTTATTCATCAGAATATTTTGCCGATCGGACATACTGCTTGGAATGGTTTTTTGCATCGAGGACGAGGCTTGGTTGCTTGCAAAATCAATACTCCCATTAACGGCTCTGTGAATTGGAGCGTAGATACTATAAAGTACGATCTGCAATTTATTTCGCAATTGCACGTAACTGCTTATTTGCAACAACTAGAAGTAGAGGAAAATACTGTTTCAAATCTGCTCCAAATCATTGCTAGCTACGAACCCAAGGCAGCAATTATATTTTTGTCGATCGCCAACGGTCAGATTGATATCAATTTGTTGCAAAACTTGGCAATTTCTCCTGTTGAGTGCTATGAACAGGTATGCAAGCGCTGGGAAGAATTTCAACTCTGCCCGAAATCCTAAAACTTACTAAATTTTCCGAATGTCGCAGCCAAAATCAATCGAAATTTCCAAGGTAACTCGCTACCAAAATGCAGCGCTTAATTACTATTTGGGCCTGACAGATTCGCCCTACCTTCACTACGGCTATTGGGAAACCCTACCTGTGCCCGCTGATGAACTAACACTCGCGCGATTGCGCGTCGCTCAGCAAGCTTATACTGTAAAACTGTTGGATGCGATCCCCAAAGGCACTCATACGATACTGGATGTGGGCTGCGGGATTGGCGGAAATGCGGCTTATTTGCTCGATCGAGGTTTTGCAGTGGAAGGGCTCGCACCCGATCCGTTCCAACAACAGCGATTTCTCAAGTGTACGCGCGATCGGGCAATCTTCCACCTCACGAGGTTTGAAGACTTTAAAGCAACCCATTTCTACGATCTTATTCTCTTTAGCGAAAGTAGCCAGTATATGTCGGCTGTTGATATTGCTAACGGTGCCGCCAAAATCCTCAATCAGGGTGGCTACGTGCTGCTTGCCGATATGCTGCGTTCTGATGCTAATTATCAAGAGGGAATGTTCTCTAATTGTCATGTTGTTACGGAACTTCATGCAGCCTTAAAGCAGGCTGGATTCACTTTAGTCAAAACTGAGGATATTTCGGCCCATATTTTGCCGACAATCGATTTATATGTCGATACTTTCCGCAGGTATGGACTGAATACAATGATCTATGTTGCAGATTTAATTGCGATCGCAGTTCCGCCCGTCCACAAATTCCTGCGCTGGATATTTCGTCGCTGGTTCAAGAAGCTGGTGGTTGAAGGATTGGAGGCAAGTCAACTTTTTGAGCAGCATTTGTGTTATGAAATTCAACTTTGGCAGTTGTCAAAAACAGATGAAAACTGACACAAATACAATGGAAATTGGTAATCGGTAATCGGTAATTGGAGGCACAGCCTCCGGGTATTTATTCCCAGGCAGAGCCTGGGAACAAGATTATAATAAATAATAAATAACAAATAACAATTAACAAATAACAAATATGTCTGAATGGATTCTCGAATTCGATCGCACTTCCTACTCATATCCCTGCGGTTCGCGAGTGGCAATTCAGGGTTTAAACCTCAAAGTACCCGCCGGGAAACGCTGCGGGCTGATCGGTCAAAACGGCTGTGGCAAAACTACCTTTTTCCTGTTAGCAAATGGCTTGTACCAACCGCAACAGGGAATCATTAGTTGGGAAGGTAAACCCTTTCGCTACGATCGCAAATCTTTGATGCAACTGCGCCAACAAATCGGACTCGTCTTTCAAAATCCCGAACATCAATTAGTAGCTTCCACGGTAGAAGAAGATATCTCCTACGGATTGTACAATTTAGGTTTGAGAGAATCCGAAATTGCTCAACAGGTACAGCAGGCGATCGAGCAATTCGATCTCAGTGAACTCGCCCGCGAACCAATTCACAATCTCAGTTTGGGACAAAAAAAGCGGGTGTCGATCGCCGATATCATGGTTCTCAAGCCCAAACTGCTGCTGCTAGATGAACCTACCGCCTATCTCGACCCGCGTCACACCCGACAACTGATCGGTTTACTCCAACAAATTCACAGCGCCGGAACCACCATCCTTTTAGCAAGTCACGACCTCGATTTCATCTACCGCTGGGCTGATTGGGTGTTTGTGATGGATCGAGGAAAATTGATTTTAGAAGGAACACCGGAAACCGTTTTTGCTCAACGGGAGGTTTTGGAGCAATTGCAGCTTGGCGTACCGCTGGCGATCGAGCTGATGGAGCAAATAAGGGCGATCGTTCAGATAGATGATAACTCAAATATACAGAATTTCGAGCTGTGGCAACAACAGATTTTACAATGGCGGCGGCTGCTTTAACGGGATTTAGACAATTTATGGTGTAGGAATTAAGGAAAGGGAATGAAAAGAATCTGGCCTTCATATTCGTCGGGCTGACTGCAACAAACGAATAAATACAAGTCATCAATGACCAGCCCGATCGGAGCCGTTGCAATAACTTCAACAACTCCGGGCATGGGCAACCCGTTTTTAATTCGTTCGTAGGCGTAGTCGGTAATTGTCGCCACATCATGGGTAAGCAAAATGCGCCCCTCATTGGCGGCCCATTCTAAGATAGTGGGATCGTCTGCGTGGATTAAACCTACATCCTGAATGCGAACAACATCTAAGTCTGGTAAGCGTCTGATTAAGCCTCGCAATATCGAACCGTTGAAGTTCTCATCAGTTAATAGACGCATTGGCTGTGAATTCTCCTTGATTCTGATCGCGATCGCTCAAGCGCTGCCTGAGATTAGCTAAGTTATACTGCTGCACAAACTGACTGTGCTGTTGTTGAGCTTTCCGGCGACGTTGATCTAAGTAGTTATCTATTTCCTGACGGTGGCTGAGATAGTAAGCGATCGCTGCATATATTTCTTCTAAATGGAGAACAGAATACTGAACCGCAATTTCTTCAGGTGTAGAGCCATGATGGTATGCTGCTAGCAAGCTATCGAGGGTAACGCGACTGTGACCAATGCGGATGCCACCAGCTTCATCCCAACGAAACGGTGGGGCAGCAACCTTAAATTCGATTTGATGGCTCATAAGTCTATTCTCAGAATAGTTGTGTCGATCGATCGTTACTTGTCTGCATTATAACCACAACCCGATCGCCCTGTCGGTGAGAAAAAGTGACAGGGTTTTGTAAAGGTTTGTAAGATCGCACTTGCAACCTTCATTTCCTATTATTTGGTGAGGAGATGAAGAAGGCGGATCATTGGTTAATTGCCTGGTTCTTTTGACTACCTGAATCTTTCCATCTTGATATCCAAACTAGAAAAAGAGCGATCGCACCAGGAGCAGTCTGAATCAGAAGTGTAGTCCACTTCAACGTTGCAGCACCAAAAATTCCAGCGATAATGACGCACGCTAGAAAGAAAACCTTAATCGCGTCACCATTTTTGCCGGAAACCAAGCCCCAAATCAAACCAGCAGTAATGAACCCATTGTACAGCCCTGCATTAGCAACTATTGGCGCTACTTTGAGCGCCTCGTCTAAAGTGAAGCCAAGCCTCTGATGAATGACAGGTTCTTTCCAGAAAAATATCTCGACAGCAAAAAGAATAATATGCACTAACGCAGCGATCGCTATGAATAGGTTGGCAATTTGCGGCATTGTAGTCTCCTTTATTTGATTTAACTAATGAATAACCTGAGAGCGATCGTCCTACTTAAGAATTCAAAACATCTCGATTTCTATGGATCAATCCCCAAAATTCTTCTTTGGTATTTCGATCTTCAAATCTGATAGCACCAGCCCTCACAAGTATTTTTCGTAGCTCGTCATCATCAAAACCACCTAACCTGTGCTTGATTGCTTTAAAACTACGTCTTTGCCAATTCTCATGCTCCAACAGTTGTCTGGCCACTTGTTCTGCCATAAATTCAGTTCGCATCTGGGCAAACTCAAACTTTATTCTTCGTTCTTGAAGAAGAAAAGACGCTAAAGTAGTAACAATTGCTGTTCCAAAAGCTGTGACGATCGATGTTAGGACTGTTGTAAGCATAACTTCTAATCCTGAGATAACTTTTTTGGGTCAAAATTTACGTCTCCTATCATCGCTTCTGCTTCGGCGAAAGCTGCCACTAATTTTTCCGGTGAGCTACTACCAGTGTGAAATCTCATTGATTCAGCTCTTAAGTGTCTTTGAGCTTGACGAAACCCATTACCTTTTCGTTTAACATCTGTTGTGCTAATCAAAGCTAATGAAATTGCGCTAATTGCAGAAAGCACTTTTGTTCGATGAGTTCCGAGTTCTTCAACAAAGGTGGCCACAAGTAAGGATGAGACAATTGAAGTCACTCCTAAGAACAGATAAATGGAATGCAATATATAGGCATACTGATGCCATCTTTTGATTTGATTTTCAATGTTTTCTGGTATTTCTTGCATCATGAATTCAACTATTAATTCAAGTGGTATATGCGCTATAACGCTAAATACAGGCAAGGCATAATTAAGAACTTAAGTACACCTTGTATGTGATTTAAAACAATCAGGAATAAGGTTAACTAAGTCCTAACTTAGTTCGAGTCATGGCACCAACTATTCCATCATCTTGAAGTCCAACAGAACGCTGGAAAGCTTTTACAGCCGCTTGTGTATTTTCACCAAATACACCATCAACTGCTCCTGGATTAAATCCTCGATCGCGCAATCGCTGTTGTAGTTTGATAACGGCTGAACCTGTTGAGCCAAACTTTAGATCCACAACTTGCGAATCATTTTCTAGCTCTTCTGGCATAAATTGCAGACCTAGCTTATCGGCAACTTGTTTTCTCAAACGGGGAAGTTGACTGTACAATAAATCACCCGGACAATCAGTATTACTGAAATCTCTGTGTCCCTTAATATTAAGCGGACTAATATTGCAAGAATCACATAATGAGACACAAAGTTCTACAAGGCTCTGCCATTGCTTTTGACCCATTTGAAAGGTCATGAAATTGCCTTCATTTTCAATACCAGGAGATTGATTGCCGTTGGCTAATTTTCCTGGGTCTTGTGCTGCATGGGCTGACTGGATACAAAACCCTTGTTTTACAGCATTTAGGGAACCGTGCCGGCCTTCTAGAATAAACCCCCCGGTTGTATTTAAGAAGTTGTGTCCTGAGTCCGACCAATCATTATCATCCATGTGTACATTTTGAATGATTCGCGCGAACCGAAGTGCGCCTTCAATTGTGCCTGTTGATGGGTCGTTAGGAGGGTTTTGGTTGTCTGTATGATGGACGATGACATAACGGGGAATAGTCCTTTGGAAAGGAAATGTTCCAGATTTGGGCGGTCTGGCTCCCCATGCTTCTGCTGTTACAACTTTTGCGGTAAATGGCATAAAAAATGACTCCAAATTGTTGAAGTTTTAGGCTATGGCTTTGAAATAATACTCAGCGATTTGCACGATGTTGTCAGCCCTGTTCAGTCCATTTACTATTCTTCTGGCGTTCAAAAAATCTCGTCGATCGCCAACAATGAAATCACTCAAGCCCACACCGGTAAAACTACCATCACGCATCCCCCGAACTAGAATAATGGCAGCAATTTCAGGGAGAGCGGCTTTTTCGGGATTATCTATCAAGTTAATTCCTAGTTTTGCACTCCAGATTCGGTAGTTCCGACGACCTGTAATTTGGACAAAACCTCTTCCTTTGAAGCGAGGGCCATCACCGGGTTCAGTGTTCCCTATATCTTCGCGACCTTCCAGATACCACCCATCAGATAATTCCATCATGAAGCGTCCAAAATGGGATTCATGTTCGGCAGTTGCGAAAACATAGGCAATTTGCCCCCGATCGATGACGCCATTATCGATACATTGATTGAGGACAAGAGGCAAATTTTTCTTGGCAAAGGGGCGAATTTCCGATGGGCATTGAGCAATATCTAAAATATTATCAACGCTAGAGAAGCCACCTGGCATATCCCAAATCTGGGGTTTGCGACTAACTATTGTGATTTCTTCTGACTTCACCTTCAGCAACTCAGCCCAGGTATTGCGATCGACTTTGCCTGTTACCTTTAGTCCACCTGGGACAAATTGACTTCTATCAGCAGGACGCATCCGTTGAAATTGCTCCACTGCTGCCTTAGTGACAGACCCCAAAAGTCCGTCAATTTTGGCATCTTTTGGTAATACTCCCCAATCTTTCAAGCGCCTTTGCAGGATTTCGACATCATCTATCAGGTGAGGGGTATCAATAATCCCGTCATTGAGTTCTAACTCAACTTTTTCAATCGCCATATTCAAATCTCCAATTAGTAATAATGACTTTCTCTGGACTTGCGCTAGAAGCCTTGAGCATTTATGCCAGCATTTTTAATGCTCTGCGAGTTTGCGGGCCGATTATTCCATCTATCCCTAGCCCTTCACGTTTCTGGAATATCTCAACCGCAAGTTTGGTCGCTTCGTTGTAAATTCCATTCATCTGCTGGGCTTCGAGTAAACCCTCTTTAAGTAGGGCTTGTTGCACTTTCCGCACATCTTCACCTTTCATTGGTGGACTAATTAGCTTGAGAAGTCTTGCTATTGCAAAACCGTTGGCGGGCGATCGATCCAAACGTGCCGCGGTTTCAGGTCCGTAGTCACTATCTTCACCAATTAGATCCTTGGGATTATGTTTATTCCAGAGAATCTGAAAAGCTTTGACTCCAATGTCTCCAATGTCATCTCGAACACCCCCACCCATGTAGGTGAAATGTACTGGATCGTGAACTCCTAAATTCTGCCAGCCTTCGGCTTCCAATGCAGGTATCCATTCTTCAAAATCTGGAGTATCAATGGCAAGACCATCTTCATGGTTACTCCGTCCGGGTTTCGCTGCTATCGCTACGCATTCAGAACCTTGCCAACTGAATAGAATATGTTGTTGGACAACAGTCCGATAGGCCGAATTAAGTCTGAGTGTTACCCCTCTTCTTTTAATCGCACGTCGCAGAGATTCTTTTGCCTTGGGTTGCAAGAAAAAATTAACTGTTGCTTCCTTACCTGATACGTCCAAATCATCAAAGCTAACTAGAACATTGGGAATTAGCAGGTTCATTTCATCAATGACCTGAAGGCTAAGTTGTTTCACATCCTGTGTGCCACAAGTACCATTAGCGTGAGTTTGAATAATGTTTCTAACTGTTGCCATGATCATCCTCTAATCAACTAACTATTAAAGAATAAACCACGCCCGATCGCCCTGCCGGTGAGAAAAAGTGACATGGTTTTGTAAACTTACGTAAATTTACTCAATCGATTTGAGATTTGATATCTGAGATTGTGCAATTAACCTCATCCCAAATCCGGGTCAAATATCCCCCTTATTTTTCAGTCTCGGAAGGCGGACTTTGTTTAGTAGCGGTTTCAACCGCCAAGTATAAAAGGGATTACCTTGCGGTTAATTCAGTTAATTTGTTTTCTTTCCTGAACAGCAACTCGCACTCATGAAACATCAGTAAATTTACTGAATAGGTCAAATTGGCAAGCTATGAAAGGACAAGAGGCGATCGCCCTAGTTGATAGTCTGTTACAATCCGCAAACAAAAAGCAAAAACTCAATGACATTCAATCCCGCGTCTTTCTGGAAACTTGGGAGGGACACTCTTATCAAGAGATAGCCGATCGCTTACTTTACGAACATGACTATATCAAAAAAGTCGGTTCGCATTTGTGGCGAAATCTCTCTCAAATCATCGGCGAAAAAATCTCAAAGCAAAATCTGCAAGCAGTCTTGCGCCGCTACCAGCATTGCTGTGCGGGCATCTTGCACGCTAGCGAAGCAGATAACTGCACCCAAGATTGGGGAGAAGCGATCGATGTTTCCCAATTTTACAACCGGCAACAGGAACTCGAAACATTAGAAACTTGGATTAGCGGCAATTCTACTCGTCTGATCGGTATTTTTGGACTTGGCGGTATCGGCAAAACTTCTCTGTCTGTAAAACTCGCTCAGCAAATTCAATCTCAGTTTGAATTCGCGATTTGGCGGAGTTTGCAGCAAGCACCGCAATTAGATGTTATCCTCAGCAATATTTTGCCGATTTTAACTAATTCATCAGCCACAAACAATCACTCTATTCCTGCTCTCATGGAACAGTTGCGACAAAAACGCTGTTTGTTAATTTTCGACAATCTAGAGTCGATTTTGCAAGGTGGAAATCGCAGCGGACAATATCAACAAGGCTATGAAGATTACCGACAGTTATTGGCGCGCATTGCTGACGAACCCCACCGAAGTTGTATGATTTTAACCGGACGAGAAAAACCGGGCGGGTTTGCTGTGCGATCGGGCGAAAATTTACCCGTGCGATCGCTCAAACTCTTCGGAGTTTCACCGCCAGTATGCCAGCAAATCCTCGCCGCCAAAGGATTAAAGGCAACGCTATTGCAGTGTCAAGATATTGTCAACTACTTTGGCGGCAATCCCCTCGCCCTCAAACTTGCTGCAACGACGATTAAAACACTTTTTGGCGGTGATATTCACGCATTTTTAGTGCAAGGAAATACTGTTTTTAGCGACTTGTGGGATTTGCTCGATCGCCAGTTCGATCGCTTGTCACCCCTGCAACAAAAAATCATGTACTGGATCGCCATTAATCAAGAAGGAGCTACCCCTGCGAAGTTAAAAGCGGAAATTTTGCCCAAAGTTTCGGGACGGCAACTGATGGAAGCATTGGAGGCGCTGGCTGAACGATCGCTCATCGAAGATCGGCGATCGCTCAATGATACCGCACCGACAAGTTTAATGCTACAACCGGCGATCGTCGAGTATGTCAGAGAACGCTTGCTCCAAACTGCTGAGCAAGGAACGATCGCAAACAAACTTAACTCATGAACACTCATGTCTTAATTGAATCCCAAACCCAAGACTAGATCGGCGACTCATAAATTCAACTGATTTTGTATCCTTTAATTGAACGTCTGTTAACCCATTTTAAAACTGCTATTCAACTCAAACAGCACCTAGGCAATATTTTAGCTTGGTTGCGCGATCGAAAAGCAAACCCGACAGATTATGCTGCGGTTAATTTACTGAATTTATCCAGTCAGAAACCGGGTTTTTTACGAAAATACTGCGTTGTGGCCCGCAGATTCGGTATAAAAACCCGGTTTCTTTGTCGGAGTGCGATCGCGAACTGATTAAGTGCGATCGTACCAACTTTGCAGCGCCAAGCGGTGAACTTCCCGCCAGCTAATATTTTTAAGTCGGGCAATTTCCGCGCAATCTTCGTATTCCGGCTGCACGTTAACAATCGTTTGTCCAGACTTCGCAACTTTTATTTGCACTTCACCGTATTCTGTTTGAACTGTCTGGATTTCCCGGTGCAAAATAGTTCTCTGTTGAGTCGATCGCCTAATTCCCAAAGTAGTAGTTTCGCGAAAGATAACTGCTTCACAAGCATCCTGAAATTCGGGATGACAAATCGCAGTTAACAAAACCCCCAGCCGCGACTTTTTCATCACAATTGGCGCAGTAAAAACATCCAGAGCTCCGCAGGCAAACAAAGCATCGAAAACATAGCCGATCGCCTGCGGACTCAAATCATCAATTTGCGTTTCCAATACCGTAATAGTTTCTATGGAATTGGTAATCGGTAATTGGGAATCGGTAATGGGGAATTGGGAATTAGTAGCCGTCTTTCTCCCACTCTCCCACTCTCCCCCTCTCCCCCTCTCCCCCTCTTCCTTCTCCCCAATCCAGAGGCGCAAGATATTAGGAATTGCCAGCATTCGAGAACCTGCACCCAATCCGATCGCCTGAAGCTGCATCGGCGGCGGCGGGCCAAAAGCAGCAGCGAAAGTACAGGCGATCGCAGTTCCCGTAGGAGTGCACAATTCGCGATCGATCCCGTTGCTGTAAACCGGCACTCGGTGCGTTTCCCACAACCGCATCACCGCCGGCGTCGGCACCGCTAACTTACCGTGGGCCGCCTTCACCGTACCCCCACCAGTCGGCATTGCCGAAAAGTAAAATTCATCAATATCCAACCAATCCAAACCCAAACAAGTACCGACAATATCAATAATTGCATCCGTCGCCCCCACCTCGTGAAAGTGAACCTCGCTTGCGGGGATACCGTGTACGGCACCTTCTGCATCTGCTAATTTCCCAAATACGGCCAAACTCCAGGCTTCCACGCGCGGAGGCAATTTTGCAGAGACAATAATCTGCTTGATTTCTGGCAAATGGCGGTGATGAGTGTGGCTAATTTCCGCATCTGCTTCGCCGTGACTGTGAGAATGTTCTTCCCCGTGATGGTGGTGGTGGCGGGCGTCAAAAGTCGGGGATTCCGTTTCCGAGGGATCGAGTGTGGAATCAGCGGGATTTTCTGGTTTTAACCACAAATCGGCACTTAAATCGACATAAAATTTAGTTGCTTGTTGAGTATTCCGGTGGACTAATTCCGTCCGCAACTGGTACTCTGTCGAAATGCCGAGCAAATTGAGTTTTTCGATTAGGTATTCTAAAGGAACGCCGGCGTGGACGAGAGCTCCTATGCACATATCGCCAGCAATGCCGGTCGGACAGTCAAAATAAGCTATTTTATTCATTGTTAACAATTAATTTTTAGCCTTGATTGTTTCACTCGATATTTCGATCGCCCACTTAGCCTGCAATATCTTAACATGGCAACTATTTACGAAGTGCATCCAGTCGCACCGCAAAAAGACCGGATCGAGAAGATTACAAAAGCTCTGAAAGATGGGGCAGTGATGCTTTATCCGACAGATACAGTTTACGCGATCGGCTGCGATCTCAACTCCAAATCTGCGGTAGAACGAGTCAGGCAGATCAAGCAACTATCCAATGATAAGCCTTTAACGTTCCTGTGTTCCTCTCTGTCAAATATTACCGACTATGCTGCCGTCAGCGATGAAGCATACAGAATTATCAAGCGGTTAATACCAGGGTCTTATACATTTCTGCTGCCAGCCACCAAGTTAGTGCCGCGGCTGGTAATGAACCCAAAACGCAAAACCACTGGAATTCGCGTTCCCGACCAGCGGCTTTGTTTTACACTGTTGGAAGCTTTGGGAAATCCAATTATTTCAACATCCGCTCACATTACCACGGATGATGAAGGTGCAGCACCAGTCCCTGCAGCAAAAGCAGAAAGCTTTGGCAAAGCTGAACTTTTTGACTGTTTTTCTAAGTTAGTAGATGTGATTGTCGATGACGGTTCCGATCCGGGATATCAAGTTTCTACCATTCTCGATTTGACACAAAGCGAACCGATTGTTGTTCGCCGCGGTTTGGGATGGGAAGCTGTCGCCGTTTGGGAAAAAGATTAAAATTTGAGGATGCTTTCGCTTCTCGAACAGTCCGCCGGGGGTTCAAAACCCCCGTCTCATAGCGAAAGTCCTCCTAAGAAACTCAATCTAACTGTGGAGTTTTAGCAACTAGCTCAAACCCAAAAGACTCAGCAGTTTTCT
>NZ_JAUBRJ010000159.1:0-2314 GCF_036701805.1 Microcoleus sp. N3A4 | reverse complement strand
ATCCCACATTCCGCACCCCCAACTGGCACATAGGCGGATTGAGGGGTTAAAAGTGAATCATCCGAGATAATAGTGAGTAAAAACACCCAAAAAATTGTGCAACGATCGCATCACCCACTTGTCCATTCCTAAAAATTGACATGAGGGCATGAATTAAATCTTCTTAACCCAGAAAACGTCAAAAATCAGACCATTAACAACTATTAATTTCCAGCATATATCGCCAGCATTATGACAATAATACATCACTGCTGCACCTACAATTACTTAAATGTAAGTCAGTTTTATCAATCAATAATCGACTTCATTTCACAACAAGAAATAATAAGACCGACAGGTGACTGGAAACAAATTTAATATCGCCAACCGTTCGGATGTCAAATTAGAAACTTGTTGAATCCCTTGAATACAAACGGCATGAATCGATTGAAAACTTTGGAATATCCAGCGCAAAGTAGGTCGATTGGTTCCTTTGCCCAATTGATTTTTTACGGTTTTATTAGTAAGCTGCAAGTTTTGCCGGAGTAACCTTTGACCCAAAGTATAAACCAACAAACACAAACCCATTACCAAAGTTAAAGCCTCGATTCTTTCTGGCGACTTCAGAAACACGCTATCCGTAAAAAATAGCGGGTCTTTCAGGAACCCAAACCCTCTCTCTGCCGACTGCTGTTCCTTATATTTCACAATCATTTCATCAGGATTTAATTGTGATGCATCCAGCACATTTGTAGCTAAGATAAATCTGCCACTAGCTTTGGTTTCTTTAGCTATCACGCTAGCATCTAATTCCAGTTGGGCTTCAACTTTAAAGGTCGAGCTAGAACTAGAATTATCATGAGAAATGGTCGAATTAGTAGCTGGTTTTGCTGTCGCTTCTCTGCTGCTAATTTGAGTTAAATTATGATATTTTAGTTGTTTGGATAAACGACTTGCTGCTGCTGAGGCATCGGCTGAACAAGCAAATTCAATATTTGATAACTCTCGCAACTTTTTCTGAGCCTCAACTTCAGCTTTTTTGAGATTTTTTTCTAATTTACGTCGGTCAGCATCACGACGTAAACTGCTCTCTACTACTAACCATCTTTGTTCAATTCCACCATAATTACTTTTGTGTTCTGACCAACTATATCCCGTCACTGAACTTTGATGAAATTCTGATTCATTTAGCTGAGATACCAGTTGCTGCGCTTGTTTAAGGCTCAGCGGTACACGAGTTAACCATTTTAAATTGGTTAACATTTCTAAATTGGGAGCGGTATATAATGCACTGTCAGCTACCATTAAAGTGTCGAGGTTTAACTGTTTTTTAAAGTCTTGACAAATTGAGGCGAATATGGAATTATCTGATTCGTTTCCCGAAGCTGCTCGTAAAAATAGTGGTACATCTCCATCTCCAGTACAAATTAGGTCTAAAATAAACTGTTTTAAGTCGGGACGATGGTCGCGAGAGTAGCCGTAGGTAATCTGAATTGGTATTGGGGATGTTTGATGGTTGATTGATGAATTATCTAACTGATTGCTATCTGTTTCTCTGCTAGAAAAACATACTGATGTCAATTCTTGTTCATATTTGCCATGTAGATGAAATGAACTTGAGTCGAGGTGAGATGTGTCGGTATTTATCTCAAATTTTTGAGCTGCTTCTAGGGCAATGGTTGTGAATATATTGGTGATTCCTGACAAATATAATTTATCTAATACTCTGCCTAAACGGTCATCATTGAGATGCGATGCTTGAATCCCTGACCCAAGTAAATGTTCTATTGCTTTCCCTTCAAAAAATTTAGAGAATAAGTATAGTGGGGCGGAAACCATCCCTAATCCATTGATAATCATGGCTTTGACTACCAGGCCGGGACTGACTATCTCGCCCGGTTGTTCGCCGACTAATTCATTGATTTTTGGAACAATTCCTATTTCATCAATTAGACCGGCTATCAAGCCCAGATGATCTAGGTTTTCTACTTTCATCTCAGATGCTTTCTGCATGGGCTGCTGAATCCTGATTTGAGCGTCGATCGCGATCGCCAGTTTACACTATTTTTGGTGATGATTGCTGACTGCTGGCGATCGTAATTAACGCATTTTCGTGATCTATCCGGTCACTGTGAGGTAATAAACTTGGTTTTTACCGATCGCAATTTTAACTAACATCAGATAGGACTCACGCTCTCACGTCAATTTTTCAGAATGGACTACTGGGTAATGCTGAGTGACCGAGGTTGAGTATTTCTACTCATTTTTGTCTTGGATGATTCACTTTTACTCCCTCAATCCCCCTATGTGCCAGTTGGGGGTGCGGAATGTGGGT
>NZ_JAUBRJ010000031.1:0-83989 GCF_036701805.1 Microcoleus sp. N3A4 | reverse complement strand
CGGATGATGGGAAACTGTCAAGTCCGGTTCTTAGGGGAGGAGGACGCGGTGACGTGTTCCTCCTTACCCGACAAGAAGACGGCAGGTGTAGACGGTGTTAAATCGCTGACTCCAAAGCAACGTACTAACCTAGTTGGTAAGTTAAAGTTAGAAGGCAAGGCAAAACCCACTCGTAGGGTTAATATTCCCAAACCTGGTACAACTGAAACTAGACCATTAGGTATCCCAACGATAAACGACCGCGTACTGCAAGCGTTAGTTAAACTAGCGTTAGAACCTGAGTGGGAGGCAAAATTTGAGCCAAACTCATACGGTTTTCGACCAGGACGTTCCTGCCACGATGCAATCGAAGCTATCCATACCTGTATCAATAAGAAATCCAAATTCGTACTTGATGCCGATATTGCTAAATGCGTGCGCCGTGGCAGTCAACACGGTATCCCCAATCTAATTGGGAGAGACTAAGAAGAATGTCTCTAAGTCAACCAACTTACCTAGAGTCGAAAGACAAAAAGGGAAAACAGCACGTTGGTAAAGCGGGGGATGGAGAGAAGACGTTTAAACCATTGCCTTGCAAGGCTTGTGTGACAAGGTGAAAGTTAGACTACTTGAAGCCCAATTCTGACGGCATAGGCGATTGCCTATTCCTACAACGTCTAACAGGAATAATCGTTTGTGTGTAGTTTTAAACATTTGAGCAACACAACTTCTTCAAACGATGTCGGCCATCAATGAGACGGCTCAAAGGAATGAGTGGGACACCTAAATCACACTACCACGTACCGAGTTGATGAAGCACGGGATGGCCTACGGGACGCGAGTCCTATGGCTACAGAGTTCTCATAGTAGTCCGAGGACGGGAAAGCCGTCCACATGGCAAAGGAGAACAGGTATTCCTCACACTAAGACCAAGAGGTACGCGAGATGCGGGACGCCAAAACGGTTCTTAATGTAATCCGAGATAGAGGCCAACGAGGGTTGCCTCTGGGAACAGATGTCTACAGACAACTATTCAACCCGAATTTGTACCTCCGAGCGTACAGTCGCATCTACAAAAATGATGGGGCAATGACGCGAGGAATTACTGAGGAAACTGCTGATGGAATGTCTGTCAAAAAGATTGAGAGCCTCATAGAAGATATTCGCTATGAACGCTTTCGATGGACACCAGTACGACGAGTTAACATTCCCAAAAAAAATGGAAAAACTCGACCGCTTGGTGTCCCTACTTGGAAAGACAAATTGGTTCAAGAAGTGGTACGCTCGATTCTTGAGGCATACTACGAACCTCAATTTTCTGACAGCAGTCACGGTTTCAGACCAGAGCGCGGATGCCACACGGCTTTAACTACTATAGACCGTACCTGGCAAGGAACCAAGTGGTTTATCGAAGGAGACATCCGCGGTTGTTTTGACAACATAGACCATAAAATCTTGATGTCAATCCTGCGCGATAAAATTAAAGATAACCGCTTTCTCAGGTTGATGGAAAATCTGCTCAAAGCAGGTTATTGCGAGCAATGGAAGTATCATTCCACTCTCAGTGGTACGCCTCAAGGCGCAATCGTCTCACCCATTCTCGCCAATATCTATCTCGACAAGTTGGATAAGTTTGTCTGGGAGAATCTAATTCCAGAATATACGCGCGGTAAAAGAAGAGCCGAAAATAAGGAGTATGCCAAACTCCAGAAACTCGCTTGGTACTACAGGAAAACCGGACAAACTTTAAAAGCGCATGAACTGGAAATAAAATACCAGAAAATGCCCTCCAAAGATGTTCGTGACCCTGGGTACAGAAGGCTGTCTTATGTACGCTATGCCGATGACTTTTTACTTGGCTTTATAGGGTCAGTTGCAGAGGCAAAAGAAATCAAGGAAAAACTGAGAACATTTTTAGCTGATAACTTGAAGCTCGATATGTCTTCTGAAAAGACCTTGATTACAAATGCCCACAAAGGAGCGGCAAAGTTCTTGGGGTACTCCGTCGTTGTTCAACAGTCGGACAGTAAGCACACTCAAGGTAGGCGTTCGCTGAACGGCGTTATTGGACTCCGAATTCCTACTCGTTTTGTGGAAGAAAAGTGCGCCCAATACAAGAGGAATGGCAAACCCATTCATCGCCCGGAACTGATTAATGATGACGATTTTACAATCGTCAGCATCTATCAGTCAGAATACAGAGGGTACGTGCAATTCTACAGTCTGGCTCAAAACATTGCATGGCTTTCAAAACTGCAATGGGTCATGTGGAGTTCACTAATGAAAACACTCGCTTGTAAACACAAAACTAGCGTGGCGAAAATCTGCTCCAAGTACCATAAGACGGTCAAGCTCCCACAAGGTCGGCGCAAATGCGTGGAAATTACCATCAATAGGGAAGGTAAGAAACCACTGGTGGCTCGTTTTGGTGGTCTATCGCTAAAACGTAACCCAAAAGCAACCATTCCAGACCTGCCCTTGACCCGAAAGCCGCCAGAAAGAAACGAGCTGATAAAACGGCTCCTTGCCGACGAGTGTGAGGTCTGTGGGGCGAAAGGTGACATTGAAGTTCACCACGTTCGCGCTCTCAAAGACCTCAAGGTAAAGGGAAGGAAGTCTAAACCGCTCTGGATGCAGATTATGTCTGCACGCAGACGAAAGACTTTGATGGTTTGTCGCCAATGCCATGACGCCATTCATGCTGGCAAACCTATTTTTAGGCACATCACGGAATAGGAATACTGGAGAGCCGTGTGCCTGGAAATCTCGCAAGCACGGTTCGGAGGGGGCTAGTCGGAAAAGGAACCTTCTGGAAACCTCGCTGGCTAGCTACCCACTTTCGACCGGATCGACCATAAAGCGTTACTCGCCAAAATACACACATACCCCACCTTGAGCCGTCAGATAAAATGCTGGCTTAAAGCAGGGTACTGTGTGCAGAAAGAATTATTCCCTACTAATGAGGGTACACCACAAGGCGGGGTCATCTCCCCATTACTTGCGAATATTGCCCTACATGGTATGGAAAATAGGATTAAGCAGTATGCGGAAACACTAAAAGGGCGTAAAGAACACAATCGTGATGCCCTTAGCCTAATCCGCTATGCCGACGACTTTGTGATAATCCATAAGGATTTGAACGTAGTCAAACAGTGTCAGGAGATAATCGCAGAATGGTTGAGTGATATGGGATTGGAGTTAAAACTAAGTAAAACAAAATTAGCCCACACCCTTGAAAAAGTAGAAGGAAATGTTGGGTTTGAGTTTCTAGGATTCCATGTACAACAGTACAAATCTGGCACTTATAGATGTGCTAACAGTACAAACGGAAAACCATTAGGTTTTAATACACTAATCACACCCTCAAAAGCCAAAGTAAAGTTACATCTAGCCAAGATAGCTGAAGTAATAGACACCCATAAAACCGCCCCACAAGCTGCCTTGATTGGCAGGGTGAATCCTATTATCAGGGGATGGTCAAACTATTACTCTACAGTCTCTAGCAAAATGACCTTTAACAAGGTAGATAATCTAACCTACGACAAGTTAAGAGCTTGGGCTAGAACTAGGGGAAAAGGTAGCATTAATAAGGACAAATACTGGCGAACAGTAAGCGACCGTAATTGGTGTTTCAGTACCGAAGACGGGATGGAATTACTCACCCATGAAAATACGCCTATCGTCAGGCATAGAAAAGTAAAAGGTGAATCTAGCCCGTTTGATGGAAACTGGATTTATTGGAGCAAGCGACGGGGCGAAAGCCCAGATACCCCGAGTAGGGTTGCATCCCTCATCAAGAAACAAAAAGGTATCTGTACACACTGTGGATTGTATTTTACCAATACAGACATTGTAGAAGTTGACCATATTAAGCCAACGTCATTAGGTGGAAAAGACACCTATAATAACCTTCAACTTCTACATAGACATTGCCATGACACAAAGACTAAAACAGACGGGTCAATGCACTCAAAAGAAAGTGCCAAAACTTTGCTTGGCTAGTCTTGAATCGTATCCATAACAAGGATATAGTTATCGAGGAGCCGTGTGAGGCGAAAGTCTCATGCACGGTTCTGAAGGAGAGGTAGAGGTGGTAACGCCTCTATCGACTCTAACAGACTCTGACTTTTCCGCTTGCCGAACTTGTTTTATAAGGGAAAGGGGAAGGGGAAGGAAGGATAAGTTTTCGCTTTTCTTCAATAAAAGCTAACAATAACCTGGATTTTTCCGTTTCTTTACCTTCCCAAGTAATCAGCTTTTTCTACCCTTCCCCTTCCCCCTTCCCCTTCGACAAGCTTAAATAGCTAAGGCGATAATTAGTTTTAGCCATCTTCCTAGCTTCTGCTGTTGTCCAAGGTTTAACCGGAAGCAAATCAGGTTCAGATTCTAACAGCTTATAGGAAAAGAGATCGCCCGTTACTTCAGCAATGACAAAAGCAATAAACTTGCAACAGCTTAACGGCGCTTGTACTACCTGCTTCTCAGTAAATCTAACCACAATCCAATTCCACTCTAAGAATAATTGATTGCGGCGGACATCGCCCTCAGCATCGCAACAGTGAGTCGGCTGCTTAGATTTACCTGCATAAGGTTCATCAATCTCCACATCAATTCCTATCCCCGATGGAGTGTGAATTACAATAAAATCTGCTGAATAGCTTCTTCGAGATGACGGAATTTTAAACTCTGCTGCTTGGACAACTTCCTTAAAATACCGTTGTAAGTATTGCAAAAAGCGCTCTTCACTCACCCCTTGTCGAGCTTGAGAACAGCCAATATAACTAACCCGAAGTGACATCAAATCCTTGAGCAATCTATTTCTGGAATCAAAGTCAACTTTTACGCTTTTTAAAACTGTATGCAACCCTTCTTTTTCCAGCTTAAAACTAGAAAATTCCGGCTGCTTTTTGGATAATATCTCTTGTTGCTTATACTCCAAAACCTGCTGCTTATATCTAGATAACAGTTTTTGACGGCAACCAAACACATAACTATAAGCAGCCGCAATTAAACATGAATAAGCCACCACTACCAACAGCATTTCCCACCATAGCCAACCCCAGGATATAGCAATCAGCGGGAGAGCGATCGCACCATAGAGCCAAAACACCCAAATTAACCACAGCAACTTGACAGGTAACACTACAGGCGGTTGAGGCGGAGTCAGCAAAACAACAGGCTGCCTGAATTGTTGAGTTTCTTGAACTTGGGATGAGGTAGCACCACTAGAATTTACCTCCGACAAAGCATATTGATGGCAGAACTGCATTACCGCTTTTGGGTAAAAAACTATAGGATAATTCATCTCTTTAAATCCTCTTTTTTTAAGAGCGCTATCGCGCTATTTGTCAGAAAATATTTTTGACCTGTATGCCCAAACCACAAGCATCAAATTCCCAAAAAACAACTGATTTTCCACCAGTTATCAAGATTAAAAACCACAAACAAGATAGGCATCTTGCTCTTGAATTTGACCCAGAAACAATAGCTGCAATTACTCAAATTGAAGCTCGACATGATTACTACCACACCTGCATTAACGGACGATATTGATGAATCTTGCTACTCAATCTCTCGCTCAAACCTCCCTAGCTGCTGCTCAACTTTGGCATCAACTAGAGTCAATAGAAACTCCTGAAGAAATTGACCAACTGCTGCAATCCCTTTGGCAAACCCAAGAAAGCCAAGAACTTGCTGTTGACACCCACGCGGACTTAGCTGACCAAATTGATGCCGAAATTGCTGCAATCAAGGCTCGAATGCAGTATTTGATAGAACTGCATTCCACAGCTATCAACAAACTCCAAGGGTGGAGAGAACGCTTAGACAAAACCGTTCTCTACTTCAACGAGTGCGGCGTGTTAACTTCAGAAACTATCGGTAAACACCACCGCATTACTGTTAAGGAAAATCCGCCTACCTGTGAAGTTTTAGTTGACGCTTCTCAACTACCAGAACCCTATCGCCGCACCGAGACAAAAATCGTAATCTCGGCTGACAAAAAAGCGATAGCAGATGCTTGGAAACAAGGAATGCCTGTAGATGGCACTAGGGTTTTCCGCAAACGCCGAGTTGTTTATAACCTACTCAAAGGCAATAACTTGAATGCCTACCCAGCTAATTTAAACTCCCAGTTGCCAGCCGCAGCATCGACCACTCAACCAAAAGCAAAACGCCAAAAGCGCCACTCTCCTTAGATAGGAAAATGGGAAGTTAGGAGGACACAGAAATTTCATTCGCTGCGCCTTTTTCTTCCCTTTCCTCAGCTAAACCTCGCTCCAATAGCTCAAATCATCAAGCTCCTCTTCTGTTGCACCAAAAGTATTAATCCACCTCATAGCTCGCTCAAATAAGTGGCTATTTAACCGCCGCTTATCGGCATCAGACTGAGGCGGATTAGACCCCTGCCAACAATTATCACCCAGCTCAATTTTATCAAGGCATTGAGGGGACTGTGATTCAAATTTATTCTCTTGCATTGTTTAACCCTACCTAATTGTTACCTTCAGTTTAACCCACTTTATAGGGAGTGGGGAGTTGGGGAGAGTGGGAGAGTGGGGGAGGGGGAGTTAGGGAGAATTTGACGCTTACTTCCTAAACTGTACGGCATGAAAATTTGGTATTTTTTAATGCCAGATAAAAACTCGTCAAATCCTCTCCCACTCTCCCCTTCTCCCCAACTCCCCACTCCCACTCCCCCACTCTCCCCCTCCAATTGAGCGGGTAACTATCCCTCAATCATCGGATGTCTTTTCACTTCCAAACTTGTACAAAAGAAATTGAGTGTGTGGGCAAAAAGACATAAATTTACCTACTCTCACTCATGGTTTCACGCTTCCATTGATTAACCATATCAAATCCATTGGCATCGAAATTCTCAAGTCGAGGTCAATGATTCCCCATTCCCTTTTCATACTCCGCATTCCCCACTCCCCATTATTCCGGTACAACCGGAATTGATATCAATCATCACAACTAACTTTTCAGGTTTCAGGAGATACTCATAATGACCAAAAAGCATTCTCAATCACTAGAGCCTACCTGCCAGTATACTGAGCTTCTAGCAGGAGTTGGGCTAAAAATCCCTGTCTTTGATATGTCCTTAGAGAACGGCAAAGAAAAAGGACGCTACCAAATAGAACCGGAAATCCTCCGAAATTCAATGCTTGAACTACTCTTTAAACCCGAAGAATTAGCAACACTAACCATCGTCAAACCAGACCCACATGATAGCAGCCTTGACCCTCTCAAAAACATCGACTTCGGAGACGGTATTGCTAGAAGAGTTGCCTTTAGTTCTGGCAAAAATGTGTACTTTGCTGACAAAGAACTCTCAGCCAAACTGTTAAGCGTATTCACAACTCAACCAGATCATTCCTGTCGCTACGGCTCTCTGCTAGTAAGCAGTTGCACTCAAGGAGTCCAGTTGTTAGACTGCTCTGTTACTGGTGAAACATTGCGAGTCAAAATTGTTGATTCCCAAAGTGATGACCCTTCTGAAAAAGCTTTAGCTCAACGATATCAAACCGGAGACTGTCACGGCAAGATTTCACCCACGTTAGCCCAACAATTAGATGGCATTCACAACCGCCCTTTTCAATTTCGATTTGCTTGGCTTTCAGACTGGGAACAAGAGAATTGTGCGACTCCCCAAATTAACTTCCTTGCTAAAGGAACGCTACTTCCCGATTCCCAATTAACTGATAATTTAGGCTATGATATCATTATGGATCGCTCTTCCATCAAAGGAGTTGCCGCATTGCAATTAGCTGAATTGATTCCTTGTGGAGATTACGAATTTCCCAAAGCGGTATTAGGAAATCGAGGCAATGCCAAAGTAACTGAATACGAAAATTCCTGGCAATTTTCGATTTGGTACTCCGAAGCAGCTATTCAGACTGACATCGCCACCCCCACCAAACTTGAAGCCCAAAAGTTAGCTGACTTGCAAAACAATCGGTTGCAACTTTCTAAATACTTAGTAGAGCAACATGACAAGAAAGTGGCTTTTCAATCTAACATTCACGAAGACAACAACGGATTAGAAGATGAAACCGATGAAAAAGCTCAACGCAATGAATATCGGCTAATTTCTATTTTGAGAAACGACAAACTCGGTCAACTCCTTGACTTTCCCAAAGTCGTCGATTTCATGCAAGAACAACTAGCTAAGAAGTGGCGAGACTTAGCAATTAAAGGAGCAATTCATCATGGTTCAGCAATGGCTCAACCCTGCGAAGACCTAAAACCCGGTACAATTGTTGCCCCCCACTTGAAAAACGGCACAGAAGTCATCGTTACCCGATACCCAATTGTCAGTAAAGATAACATCCGCCGCTACACAGTAGACAATAAAAGCCATCCCGAATTAATGCAGTACAAAGGATGCGCCTTCATTCGTCCCGACCAAGCTATGCAGCACCACCAGTGCGATTTTGATGGAGATCAATTAGTGATTACTCCCGCCTCAAAACTGCCCAATATTGCCTCTGAAACCAGACACGCTAATCAAGAAAACGAGTACGAAGCTGTTTCCAAGCGCAGTAAAATTGATTACACCAAAGCTACTGATGAAGAGGGCAACCGTAAGTATACCAAACTGCGGCAAATTGCCGTAGCGATCGCACACAACAAAATCGGCTGGGTTGCTACCTTAATTGGACGAGTACAGTCTTCTGTACCCCAACCAAAACAACCTACAAACTTATTTAACCACAAGAAGCAGAAACTACTCGGTCAACTGTTTGATGCCCTACAAATTGAAGTGGACAGCCCCAAAAGCGCTACTCGCACAGAAGACTACCACCCCAATTTGCTAAATCTTGCTAAACAATGGTCAAACGAATACCCCTCTTACTTGTTTGACTTCAAAGACGACCCCCGGCTTTACAAAACAGTACCACTGCCCGCAGAAGACAACGCTGCCATCAGTTGCATCGCTCGCAGTGCGGTTAATCCTGAGTGGGAACCCACCCGCTTAACCAGCCGCCACCGCGATGAATTTCGCTACCTGTTCCCCTCTCCTAAAGATTTAGATGAGAGAGAAGATTGGGAGAAATACTACGTGACATGGGCCAAAGATACTAAAGAGCGATATCGAGAACGGATGGCAGAAATCTACGAGCAACAAGGCGATGACCTCAAAGCTATTAGAGAAGCTGTTGGCAAATTGTATGAGAGTTTAAGAACTGACGTAGCTGACGCATTTCCTCACCCCAAAGAGCGGATGTTAGCTGCTAGCGCATTGTGGCACGTAGAAACTACAAATCCCAATTTAGACGTGCCTCGCAAAGCTTGTCTTGAACTGTCGCGCCAACTGAAAATTGAGTTCCACCTCGAATCTGACTATGAGCGGCTACATGAAGCTCTCCCCAATGATACTTACATTTTGAGCGTCCCTTTTCAAAAATTAGCAAGAGATGGAAGCGGTCAAATTAAAAGGGATAGCAAGCGACAGCCAATTAGCACTGACTTAGCTGGTGAATGGAAGGAAAAGCTAGACAATAAAGGCATTAAATACGAAGCTAGTTTACATCCCAGCTTGCCGATGGTTAACTTTGCCTTGCTCGACCCCAATGAGAAATTGGTAGAAGTCCTAGATCGGGAATTTGGCAACAATGAAAATGACATCGACTCTCTCAATTTAACTTACCGAGATCGCTTGGGTCGAACCCAAACTGCCAATTCGCGTATTGTAGCGCCTGCCAGCTACAATTGGGTTGAATCTAAAGACAGCCAAACTCCCAAAGCTGCATTGGTTCTTAACTTGTTCTCCGATGAAATTTGCCAGCAATTGCAGACTTTTCAGTTTGAAACTGTTGAACTAATTGGTCAAAAGTACAACGATTTCAAAGATGTTGATTTTAGCACCGAGAAGTGGAAGGGAAAAAGATTGAGTTTTGAAGTCGATGCTTTTAAAAGCGACACTGGTAATTACCGAGATGGCAGCCCAATTGTCAAGCTCAACGACCGTCAACTAGCCATGTTTTCGCCTAATTCTCCTAAACTGCCTATTGGTGCAACCTTTGAAGCAACTATCGAATCTTCACCCAAAAGCAGTGCTCTCATTTTAAACATCGATCCGGCATCGCTGAGGTTAATTGAAGAAGCGGCTGAAGTGGAAATCCTGTCAGTAAAAGGCAAATCTGCACCCAATAGAGAGGGCTTCGGCGAAGACATTCGACCGGGGAAATCGCTATCTCAAATTTCCCAACAGCAACAGTCTCAAGCTCAACAAAAAAATTGCGATTCCGCAACTATTTCTGAATTAATGCAAGCTGCGATTGGCAATGCCTATCAGAAAACAGGCGCTATTGAATTTCCAGTTGGTTCTTGGGGTGTATTCGTCAACAGCAAAACCCAAAAATGTACCGTTGAGGATGAAAGTGGCGCTATTATTTTTGCGGCTGACTTAAAAAGTGAGCGAATTATCAAAGGATTATCTGAAGAGAACAGCGCTAAGTTTGTCGCAGAAATCTTAGAAAACCCTAGTCCTAAACGCCATTCGTCTGTTGCTGTCGAACTTTAAATGATGGGGAGTGGGGAGTGGAAAAAGAGGTATAGCCGAGATTAACGTCAGTTCGATGCGATCGCGCTTGGTAAGAGTGCCAGTATACTCCGTCTGCTAGGATACTAAGAGAGCGATCGCGTCGAACTTTTCATCGCCGTTCAAAAAAGGGTGAAAATTTCCCCAGATTAACAAATTGTTATCCGATCAAAAAGTTAGGCGAAAACAATGAAAACAATTAAAGATTTAGATATTGTTGCTTTAACAGAAGACGTAGAAGCAACCCATTTTGCAACCAAAGAAATCATTAAACTATCTTTCATGACAAGTAGGAACAGTGGTGATGGAATTTGACGGCAGTGCCTTTGAAGTAGAATTTTATCATCAAGATGGCACAACTTATGCAATGGAGACGATTCCCACCAGAATGTTAATGCTTTAGAATGGCAATACTCACAAAGAAAACTAGCTCTACTTCTTCCTAAATTTCGAGTGGCACGGTTTATGGACATGAGGCTGCTATAACTTTAGCGTTAATTAAGGTAAAAATCCGATCCAGTTTTAGTAAACTTGCTAGTTCTACAACCTCTTCTGAAGTTAAAATATTAGCCTTTTTCCCCTCAGCCAGTTCTTCTAATCTAGCTTGCAGATTTTCGGTAAATTTGAATAAGTAAAGATTTCTGACCTTCTCAATCGAAATATCACTATCAATCCAGTAGGAAGGTTGTACCATAAGTTCAGCTATCATGGTGATTCAATTACTCAATTACTACATGGATGGTCTTGATTTTATCATAAAATTGTTCGATCAAACAAGTTATTTGTTAATTTTTATAAATTTATAGAGTATTGTTTGTATAGGAAAGAAAGAGCGATCGCCCACACCTCGTATGATTGGGGCGGGTTCACCAATATCTTACTATCAAATGATGAATCCAGAAACCCTGCCCCTCCATTTTAACCCTAGATGTCATGCGCTGACTAACTCTCCACTTACAATATTTAAACAAGTCGGGCTTTCATCCATAAAATTAAGGTATAATTTTTCTCCTTCAACAGCAGTTTGGGTAATCAAATCTTTTCCGTACCTCCAGAGTTCTTTGCCTGACTCGGTTATAGCAGTTACATCCACTTCTTGAACAATCAATACAATGCCCCGCTCTTTGAGGTGTAAAAAATAATAAAAAAGGGAATTTAAGGGAATTTGAAAAGCTATTTGGCGATTGTTAATGTTAACACCTGTTACTTCCTGGTTGTAACCGAATAGGATGAGATCCCACTCTGGCTGGATTAATACATGGGGTTTCAATCCATGCCCTTCTGAGCATATACCAATGCAGAAAGGTTTACTGTCATAAGATTGAAAGTGGACTTTTGCTAAATAAAATTCTAAGTTATGTTCGGCAATTTCTCCTAGTAATAAACTTTCTAGGTCGCCTTCGAGTATTTTTACCATGTCGGCTTTATTTGCTAATGATTGAATAGAGATTTGGTTGCTTCCGAAGGTGATAAACATAGTTATGACTCTTTGCCAAATAAGATAATTGTAATCAGTTTGTTACTATCCCAAACGGTCTTCATTTTTAATGCACCTATTGGCCCAATCAGTAATGATTCTTTGATAATACGACCATTAACTTGAATTTCGGCAATATTGGTGCGATCGTGGAAGACACAGTACAAGTGAGCGCTCAGATAAGCTCTAGTATCTGAAGTGTCTCCCAAACCAATTGCGCCGAGTTGCCTGCTCATAGCTTGGCTTCTATCAATGGTAGCGCGATCGCCTGTTGCTTTGCCTAAAGGGTATAAAATCTTTCTACCTAGCTTAACAGTCCCAGTTAGGGTAAGAATAGTTAACACATTAGCAGTTAAAGCGTTATTTAAAAAAGTTAATAAAAACTTAGGCTTATGAGGTTGCATCGATCGCTACACTATGCTTGTAAACGTACCAAATATCTCGTAAATCTTCAGGGGTTAGACGTTCAATAATATCGCTTAAACACCTTCTCTTCTGTTTCCCCTCCCCCCCCAATTGGATCGATCCAATTGAACCAGTAAAAAACACCTGTTGTCAGGAAGCCAGAACTCATGGAAATAATTTAGGTTTGAAAAAGGAAGGAGAGGAGAGTGGGGAGTGGGGGAGAATAGGAGAATTTGACACTTATTTCCTACGAATGCTTGTCTAACTGTACGGCAAAGCCTTCCCACTCTCCCCCTCTCCCCATTACCCTTCCCTATCCAAGGAGAAATTCAATGGTTACTTACGCCCACAAAAAAAAGTCAAACCAATACATCACGGCTGACACAGAACAGGGAGAAAAAATTCTAAAGTACCTTAAAAGTCGGTGTGAAAAGGCTTTAAATTACTGCCAAGAACAAGGCCTGACTGCTGTTGAAGATTTTGCCGAAGCGGTCGAAGAATTGACTGAAGCTGACGGCAAACCAGGTATCAGCGTTAAAGTCACACAAGGTGGCTTCGTCCTCTCCCTCACAGACAGACCTGAATATGGTTCTACCACTGGCAAATACATGATGGAACACCTGGGAGAACCAGATGACAACCGATTCACCGCCGTCGGCATTAAAGCCACCCTCACCCCAGAAAAGAGTAAATCTCAGAGGAAAAATAAGCCTTCAGACTTAGACGAACTACTCTCCGAAATTGAGGAAACTGATTCAGTACCCAAGCAAGCGTCAAAAGTTAGTTCCAATGCTAAGAAAAAACTGGAATTAGACGAATTCGATGAAGATCATGACCTTCTCGATGAAATTAATGGCAGCGAACCAACAATCAAAACTCAAACTAAATCTCAAACCAAAAACAACAGCGATTGGGAAATAGCGGACAGCCGTCATTCTAAGTCCCAGGCTAAATCTAAAATCACTGAAGTCGAAGTTGACGAAGAATTTGTGGTAGATGACCTTGAGGAAGAGGATAAAAAACGTATACCCAAAACTAAATCTCAGGCTAAGCCTAAAACTAAAAATGTAGAAAAATTTGTCACTGCTGAAATTGATGAAGAGGAAGAACTTGCACTCCCGCAACAATTTAAACCAAAATCCCGCCAAAATAAAGAAGAATTTGCAGGTGAAACTGAATCCCACAACCAATTTCGTAGTAAAAAACTTAATCAAAACCAGTTTGAGACAGTTGATAGCATCGACGACCTACTTGAGGACACCCTAACCAAAAGTCCTACAACACAATCCTTGCCATCCGATGCCAATCCGAGAACCCAACGCCGCAAAAAATCAAACGAATTGGATATTGATAGCCTGCTCAAAACAGGCGCACAAACCAGCGAGAGAATAGCCACTTCAGGAAATGAGATAAACGGTACAACCCTCTCTGGACTGAGTGCTCAAGCTGCATTTCTAGCCACCCTTGTAGGCATTGATGCAGCACAAAAAGTTGTTGGTGCAGCCAGGGAAGCTGGACAAGAACGCCAAGTTGCTCAACTCATCAAAAGGCTTAAATCTCAAAGCCAGCGTGCCGATCGGCTAACTGAACGAGCCAATCATTTGCCAGCACTAATTGATGAACAAGAAGCATCTATTGATGAACAAGAATCAGAAAATATACCCCTACCTCCTCTCTCCAAAGAAGAACATCAACTCGAAAATCAAGCCTTATCTCAAACTGAAACTTCTGAGTCAGTTGGAGCAATCTTAGCCAAAGCCGTTAATCATGTGACCCACAAACTTAAAACCATCCCTCAACCGGATGATAAAGGTAGAAAACTTAACCCAATTGAGATTAATCCTCATGCTAGTTTTGAAGAACAACTCAAACAAATTAATCAAGCCCTCGACCGCTTAGAAAAACGACTCGATACCCTAGAAAGCCGCATCGAAACTTTAGAAAAAGCACTTCAACAGCACTCTTTGAGCCAAACACCGCCTGCTGCGGAAGTTATGCCAGAAGAAAATAAGGATGATTTTGCCAAACCTACTAACGGAGGAAAACGCTCGCCTTCCCCAGAAAACGAGAGGACGGACGCAAGAGTACCTGCTTTTGCTCAAGGTCGAAATCCGTTAGATAAAGAAAATTCTACCCCTCCAAGTGAGCGACTTCCCTCAACTGATGAAGCAGTGATTGCTGAAGCACTGGTGCAAATTTATCATGCTGCTGTTGAAGAAGCTGCTCAATATGAAGGCGATCGCTCTCAAGCTACCCCAGCAGCAGCTAATGGTGGTGTTGACCTGGGAAATACCAAACTTTACGTCTTTCTTGAAGGTGAATTGACTACTGTCACCCTAGAAACCAAAGATGGCTTTGAAGTCTTTGAGGCTACCTCAGATGAGACGAGAAAATGGAACGTTACCGCTGACAAACTGACTCCTAAAGACAAACAAGAAATTTTGAAATTGCCTCACAGCTTAGAAGAGTTCCAACAAGTCAGTAACCAAGAACACCTCGCTCTGCTAGTAGCCGAAAGGGGCAAAGATGCCATCAGTTTAACTGACTCTCAAGGCAACAAATTCGAGTTTGAAGCCGGAGAGGGAATCGTGACTGGCTATACAGAACACGGCGAAGTAATTTATGAAGCCATCCTTCAACCAGACCAGGTAGAGGTACTACAATGCGACATCCCCGCCAACGAACTAGAAAGTTGGTTAGAACGAAGACTTCAGCAAACGCCGACTTCTAACTCCCACCGAGAAACTCACAAAGCCAATCGAGAAGTTCAAATCTAGGGAAGTCTAGGATGCTATTTCAATACGGTTCATTTAAGGCTGACAGCATGAGTGGTGATGCGAATTTTTGAGCCTTAACTGAACCGTATTGGATGCTATTTACCTTCTACTTTATACTTCCTCAACGACAACCCCCTCCCAATGGATCGATCCACTTTAGTCACTCAAAAACACCGCATTTGGTGATGTCAAAGCTTAGTGGCAAAACTTAGAGTAGTAATAAGGAAAATAACTACACTATAGAGAGGTTTGCATGACTATTCGTTCCTCATCCCGCTATTTATTCCCAACTGCAAAAGGCTCACAAAGCCCCGCCTTTCAATTTCTGAAACAACACAAAATCCGCCCAGGCGACTTCCTATTTATCGGGATTTGCCTAGCCTCACTTGTCTATTTTACTATCCATGACCCGCTCTTAATTGCGACTTTAGGCTGCTCCAGCATACTCTTTTTAAGTTTATGGCACATCACTAGAGCTATTCCTCTTGTAGAGCGATATATCGGCTGCAAAATCCGCTTTTGGCACATTGCCACTGCCATTATCACCTCTACTGCGCTTTGCTCCGTACTCGATTCCCCAGCCAACGCCCTCTTCCTCTCCGGCTTAGAAGAATTTATGCAAGAACTCGCAGAAGGAGCCTCTTCAGCAGGAGGCGAAGCTATTGATGCCGAAGTCATCGAACTGATTTTCAACTTAATTCGCGGAGCATTTCTTTTGTTAGTAGCAGCCGCTTCTCTTTTCGCGTACAACCAAGCACAACAAGGTAACGACTGGAGACCAATTGTTACCCAAGTTGCTTTAGCCTTTGCCATTGTAATTGCCGTTGACGTAATAACTTTCCTCTTCGTTGGCAATGGCGGAGGCGGGGGTGGAGCCTAATTATCTAAAGGGGAGGGGTTTTCTCTTCCCCAAACCTCAACCTCAAATCTAAACCCTTTAAATTATGCTCAAAGACCCAGATAAAGATTTTATTTCCGTCAATAAGATTCTCGGCAAACAAGCCAGCATCGGCATCATCCCAGCGGAACAGCTAATTCCCTGGATGCTAATCGCTGTAATTTCCTACATCCTCACCAACGGCTTATTCAGCTTAGGAATGCCTTGGTTTTTCACCACTACTTTCTGGCTAATTGTAAGCTGGTGGCTCCTGACAGGTAACAAACCTCACCTTTTTGTAGACAGGTTTAGACCTCCGCCGGGGAATGAGTGGTACAACGGTAATCTTTTATACCTTTCTCCCGTTCCCCAACACCGACCAAACCCGATTCGCCACCGAATCAGCGATTCACAAGTCCGAGTCAAACTTAAACCCAAAGTTGCTCCCACTCAACAAGGAGGTAACAGCCGACTTATGCCCTTCCAAAACTACCAAAACCTCCTCTGTTTAGTCACTATCAAAAAGGATGGTCGGGAAGTTTCTGGTTACTTACTGAATGAAGGCAGTCAATACCAAATTGTATTCGGATTCGAGACGGCTGGCTTTCACAACATTCTGTACCGTCAGGAAGTAAACAACGCAGCCACAGCCTTAGAAGAAGGGCTAAAAGACATTCCCCCAGGCGAAAAAATGACCTTTCACACCGGCTGCTACAGCAGCGATTGCCTTCGCCAGCAACAGTTAACTGAATTGGCTGACAACTGTCACCTCAAACCCATTTCTGTACTCGTTCGTAACGAACAGAAACGCATTCAAGAACTCAACTTAGCAGGCACCAGACAACTGTGGAACCAAACTATTTTCTGCACTTGGACATTCAACGCTCAATCTGGCTCCAAGTCCAACGACCCTCTGAGTAAATTCATCAATGGAATTATCAACACAGCCAATAGCATTGCTGCACAATTTACAGGCAACCAGCGCATCTACTCTGAACGCTTTTACAAACAACTGCTGCTCGACGCTTTCGAGCAAGGCTATATCCGGTGGGAACTCTTGCTAAACACCAAAATTGGACTGGAAATTCAACCCATGAATGCCCAAGCATTGTGGGGATGGCTGTGGCAAAAATTCAACAGCTCACCCGTACCCCCTATTCCCCAACTTCTTACCTTAAAAGAAACCGCGTCCGACTACAAACTAACCGAAACCATCAACAGTCACAAACACGCCTGCACCATTTTAATTGAAGGTATGAGCGGCCGTTCGAGCTGCCCGGAACACAGAAAAGCTAGCTCACGCATTTTGCTTCCCGGCAGAAACGCAGAATGCGGCGTGCTAACAATGGAAGAGGGCCCCGGCGGCTGGCTCAATACCAGAGAGCAACTGCAATGGCTCTGGAAAATTATGAGCAACAGCTACGTCCGCGATACTGAAGCCGTTGTCGAAATTAGCGCCGCTCCCAACTTTATTATTCAAGACAACTTAGCAAGGCAAGCTAAACAATCTAAAACTGCCAAAAAACGCGCTTTAGAAAAAGGTCAAGGTCGCGATGTAGGAGCAGAAGTCAAACAGGAAGAATCCTTTGAAGCCCAGAAAAAAATGTACAAAGGTGCAAGAGCAATTCACGCTGCTGTCACCTTCTTAGTCTACCGACCAACCCCGGAGCAACTAACACACGCTTGCCAAATGCTCTCTCACAGCTTCGGCTCTGCCAAGGTATTAAGAGAGCGCAACATTGCTTGGCAACTGTGGCTAGAAACTTTGCCCATTACTGTAAGCTGGCTGTTGCACAGCAGTTCGCTAATTAACGAACGCCGCCTCACCTTAGACACCGAAACTGTCCCCGGTATTTTGCCCTTAACTGCTGTAAGGGACATCGACTCAAAAGGAGTTGAATTCATCACCAAAGGCGGCAAACCCGTGTACGTTGACCTCATGCACAACCAAACCAGCCGCGCCGTTATAACAGGCGAGTCTGGTTGCGGTAAAAGTGTTTTGGGATGGCGATTTGCAGCCGATGCAATAGCCGCTAATATCCCAGTAGTCGGTATGGACATCTCCGCAGGAAGCGGCAGTACCTTTGAGACAGCAGTGAAACTGTTAGGCGACGACGGTGCCTACTACGACATCACCTCTGGCAGCTCGAATCTACTCGAAATACCCGATTTGAGACGCTTTGATAGAGAAGAACGATCGCGCCGACTAGACCAATGGAAAGAGTTTATCAGAAAAGCGCTGACTATTATCAGCATGGGCAAAGTCCGCGACCCAAAATTAGCGCAGCGAGTCGATGCCATTTTGCTGCTAACTCTGAAAAAATTTCTGGAAGACCCAGACATTATCGAGCGCTACAATACGGCATTTGAAAAAGGCTGGAAATCGACCGCGTGGCAAGAAATGCCAACCCTTACAAACCTCATAAAGTTCTGCACAAAAGAGCAACTAAACCTGCAAAACTTTACCGACTTAGACCGCATTGCCATCAACCAAATTATCACTCAATCGAAGGCTTTACTAGCCTCACCTTTAGGGAAAGCCATTGGCAGACCCAGTACATTTTCACCCGAACCCGCTGTTAAGTTTTTTGCCCTTAGCGGTCTGGGCAACGAACAAGACCAGTATTTAATGGCCATTAACGCCCACGCTGCTTGCATCCGCAACGCACTTTCTCACCCTAAAAGCCTATTTATCGGAGACGAACTTTCGATTTTGTTTAAAAAAGACGGATTTGCTGAAGTAGTAGGCGAACTCTGTGCAGTGGGTAGAAAAAATGGCATTTCAGTGCTCTTGCTAGCCCAAGATATCGACAGTATTTGCGATTGTAGTGCGGGAACTATGATTATGCAAAATATGGTGTATCGAATTACTGGAAGGCTGACATCAAATGGAGCTACTTCTTGGGTCAAACGTTTGGGATATCCGGCTGAAATTATTAGCCAAAATGCTACAGAAGCTTTCCTTCCTAGAGCGGCAGACCTTTATTCCAATTGGTTAATTGAAAAAGGAGGTCGTTTCTGGCAAAGCCGATACTATCCCGGTGAAATGATATTAGCAAGTGTGGCTAACAATCAAGCTGAATTGATGGCTCGTAATCGAGTGATGGCTCAATATCCCAATACCTTAAAAGGGCAATTGCTAGCACTCAAACAATTTACAGCAGAATATGTACAAGCCATTAAAGAAGGGTGTTCCTTAGCTAATATTGGCAAGAATGCAATCACCGATATCAACGAACACAAATCCCCTCAAGACCTTATTGCTAGCTAGTTTTCCGTAAAATTTGTAGCAAGGAGAAAGCACTATGAAATCCCCGAAATTACTTGTAAAACTTGCCTTTACCATTCCGGCAATTGGGCTGAGCTTAATACTAAATTCTGTTGAAGCAAAAGCTCAAACCTCTGATAGCAATCCGACTGCTATACAGCTTCCTAACTCAAACAACCCGTCGAACAGCACTTTCAATAGTGGAAGCTTCACAGTTCCAAATCAACAAATAGAAAATCAAATCCAACAATCAGCCAATAATTTCTTGAGCAACCAGACAGAGATAGGAGGTCTAGAAAACACAATTAGCGACATCACAGGTGAAATTTCAGATACCGTCTCCACCATCTCCAACAGCATCTCAGGCATCTGGGACAGCTTGTTAAACAAAGTCGAAAACTTCAGCAGTGAAATAGAGTCAACCCTCTCTTCATTCCTGGGAGAATTGAAAGTTCCAGACCTAAAGGAAGCAGTTAAAAGCATAATGGACGGCAACACCTCCGAAAGTGAAGGGACAAAACTATCCGCTGCTTTAGAGAAGAGACCGCAAGATTCTTACAGCCTCAAAGAGAATACCGCAGAACTCGCAGAAAGAGAAAGTGCTGTCAGTGAAGCCAATAAAGCCACTCTCAGTAAAGAAGCTCAACAAAAGCAAGCTCAGATGAAAGAAATTGTCCAGCAAAACGTAGAGCAAACTAATCGCGAGAGCCAAAATTCAATGGAATTGGGTGCTGATTCAGAAGGTCAAGATGTCACACAGAACATTATGAGAAACATATCTCAACAAAGTGCGATCGCAGCTAAGCAAGCAGCCTTATCAGCAGAAAATCAAAGTGCTTTAGTCATGCAGGGCCAGCAAGCTCAAATCGATCGCAGTTTTGCCAACATTCTCAATGCTCAACAAGCTGAAGAACTCAACGAAATTAACACAGCCCAGAGACGGCAGGATGCTGCGGCTGCTACCGCTTCTTCTACTCAAGCCGGACTGTTTCAAATGCCGGGAGGCATCACCCTAGGGGCAAGCGAAGACTGAAATCACAACAAGGAGACACCGCGATGCTAATACAAATTATTGCCCAAACTAGCACAGCAGGACAAGCCCTGGACACTCTTTCTGATGCCATAGAAGTCTCTCAAAAAACCATCGAATCCTGGAATTTAGTTTGGTTTAACACCTTCAACACTCAAGAATCCTCTCTCTGGATTGCTTTAGTTAAACTCGGACTAATTCTGGCGGGAATATCTGTTACTTACCTCGCTGTCACCAGTGGCAAAGAAATTATCGAAAAACAGTCTTGGTCAGAGCTAGTAGCCATGTTTATCTGGCCGCTTGTGATTGTAGTATTTCTCAGTAACAACGGTAAAGTCTTAGCTGAGAGCATCAAATTCATCAAAGCTGTAGGCAGCACTCAAGTTCAAGAAATTATGAAAATTCAAGTCGGAGAAATGACCTTCAGAACTGCCCTGAGTGACGTTAACCTCACCAGTGCTGGAAAAGAAGAGATTGAGAAACTCTACAGCGAATGTCAGGGCAAAGTTGGATCGGGTTTAGTGGAATGTTGGAACAGCAAAAAACAGCCAGCTCAACAAATCCTTCAGGCAGCCGAACAGCAAAATGGAGGACCTCTCAAAAGCTTGCAGCGATTTGTCGAAAATTTAGGCAATGTTGCCAATCTTCAGGATATAGGAAATGGCGATTTTGCAGGACAAGTTTTTAGGTCTACTGTCTTGCCCATCATTCGCTTAATTCTTAGATCGGTACAGTGGGCATTTGTCAACATTTTAGAAGCAGCATTGTTGCTAACAGCTCTATTCGGGCCTCTGGCAATGGGTTTGTCGCTGCTGCCGCTGCAAGGAAAACCCATCTGGGCTTGGTTAATAGGATTTATGTCGTTATTTGGAGTGCAATTGGGCTACAACATCGTCGTTGGATTAGTCGCTGTAGTGATTGTCAAGTCCGATGCAGAGTTAGTTACAGATATCGCCTTTTTATTCTTTTTAGCTGTGTTTTCTCCCGTTCTAGCCGTGTTAATAGCCAAGGGTGGAGGAACTGCTTTGTACAGTGCGATCGCCAATAGCACCAAACAGCTTACAGATATTGCCAGTAACGCGATTGGTCTTGTTGCCGGAAAACTCCTTTAGGACTGAATTCGTCCACCAAATTTTGTTCAAATTCACCACTACTCAACATTAGAATTTATGAATGTCAAACTTAAGCAATCTCAACCCTTACTTCCCGAATCTAAAAACACCTTAGCCTTGTGTTTTATCCTGCTAACCAGCTTTGTTTTTTTACTAACAATTGCTGTTTTAGTTAACACAGTTAGTTTGAGAGCTTTATCTCAAAAAAAAGTTACATTTGTTCAGCTCAAAGACGGAACCGCAGCCCGAATTGCAGAACAAGATGAGTTTTACAGAGAGCCTAAAACTATCCAAACTTTCGTGTCAAGTTGGGTGAATTTAACCTGGGCTTGGTCAGGCAAAATACCCGGCACAAATGACCCAGACCCCGGCATTAAAGTTAAAGGCAGTACGAAAGTTCCTACAACTGCTTGGATGGGTTCATTGATGATGGAGTCAGAGTTTGGCAAAGCTTCCCTTGTCGAACTTGCCCAACTCGTTCCTAACACCATCTATTCAGGAAAAACCCGCTCTGGAGTCTATATCTCTCACATTTCAGAACCCAGAGAAATAAAAAGAGGAGTTTGGGAAATAGATGTAATTGCTACTCGCGTAGTGCTAGAGCAAGGCATTGGAGAAAGCCGAGAACAGTTTAATCGAACCTTCACCGTCAAAGCCGTAGAAATTCCCAAATCCCCTCTCCAAGAAAACGCTAATGAATTAGAGAAAACTATTCACTCTTTGAGAGCAGCCGGATTAGAAATTTCCCGAATTGTTGAATTTAAACCTTAGAGGGGGAAGGGGAAGGAGTACCGCCCCTACAGAAACCGATTTGTTTGTATTTCACTTGCCTGACAAGTGCTGTATATGAACTTCAAGCGGTTGTATTTAACAACAAAGAAGTCGTGATTTTCTGCTCTTTCCCACTCACAGAAAAGCCAATCATTTGTTAATTAACCATCGTAATAAGCAACAACCGAGGTAGCCATGAGTAATAGACAAGAATCTTCAAACAATTCTCATCCAACAAAGTTGACAGCAGCAGAATTTGAGCAAAAGAATTCACTCCCTCTTGATAGCGAAAGTATCCTTAATAACGATAGTAGCAAGATGTCAGAAGATAACTTTTCCCCTTCCCCTTCCCCCTCGCAAGATGATATTGACGAGAACTTCATTGCTAACTTTGACCCCAATGCACCCCTAACATTGGAAACTCAATATCAACTTGCTCAAGATGAGGAAAGCCCACTGCCCCCGCCTGTTTCCGAAAGAGGCGTTCCTAGAGCAGTGACAATGCTGCTGTTGACTGGTGGAATACTATTGCTAGGACTGCTGATTTGGCAATTTATCAAGCCTAAATCACCTCGCGAACCTATCGCACAATCAACACCAAAAGAAAGCTCTTCTGGCACCATTAAAGATGAAAAACCGGAGTTGCTGGCTAAATTAGCTTACCAAGACCAACAAAAACTGTTAGCCGAAAAACCGCAAAAAACCGCAAAACCCAAAACAGAACCGTCGCCCAAACCGTCAAGAACCCCACGAACTCCGCGAACTCCGCGTCTAGTCGCTACCCGGAGCGCTGCACCGCCACCTACTCCTCTACGCGAACCCCTACCCGCACCCAGAACAGTAGTGCGGACGGTAACACTACCCGCACCCATACCTCAAAGAGTACCCTCAAGAACACCCGCACCGGCCCCCATACTCAAACCGTTAGTACCCCCACCTTTAATTCCAACTCCAACAGAAGAAAAAATCGACCCGTTTGAGCGGTGGAACCAACTCGCCCAACTCGGACAAATTAGGGGAAATTTTGACCCTAACCGAATAGCGAATGCCGTGAGTGCAACACCAAGCACTTCAGCGACAACAAGTGCTACCGCCGCCGCTCTGACAAAGCCAGCTCCAACAACTGAATTCCTAACAGTCAATGTCGGCAACCAAAAGTCGCAACCCTCATACGTTTCTTTCGAGCAAATCCCAGAAAAACTATATAGCCACCCAAATAACGCCAGCGGGGAAAGGCTACACCCGGAGTTTCCTTATGGAGAGGACAGCCTCGAAACCACCGACAACTCCCAAAACTCGACTAACCAATTAACTCCGGCTGCCCTTTCACCCCAAACAAGTTCCGATTCTACCGATAGCCCAATCGAGACGGAGGCTCGACTGAGTGTTCGCCGAACGTCCTTGCCCGATACAGAATTTCAAACCCTTTCCCCAGAAGCTGCTCCAGAGGCTTCTGCCTTAACAAATTCTCCAACCCTGGAACAAGTAAACTCCCCAGGGGCAAAAGGCATTCTCAACCGCACGCCCCAAACAGCTCAGGTTCCCCTTGGAACCACAGTCAACGGCGTAGTTTCGGTTCCCCTGCTGTGGGATGAAGGCTCAGGCAAACAGCTTTACGACAAATTTGCTGTCACTCTCACAGCCGACTTCACGGCAACTGACGGCTCTATTGCTTTTCCAGCAGGCACGGTTGTCATTGCCAAAGCCAGCACCGTCAGCTTGACCAATCGCATGGTACAAGCTACTGCTGTGGCGCTCGTCTACTCTGATAGAAACGGTCAGATTAAACAGCAGCCCATTCCAGAAGGCGCAATTTTGATTGCAGGAGAGGGCTCTGGGCCGCTGATTGCTTCAGGCTACTTCGACCCAGGTTCGGATATTGCCGGACAGGATATCCTCACCGCAGTGCTGTCGGGAGTTGGACGAGTCGGTCAAGTGTTCGCAGAGCCTAAAGTCAGGAGCTCTAGCAGTATTAGCGGTAGGTTTGGGAACAGTACAACCACCGTTGAAAGTCGAGACCCGCAAATTTGGTCAGCCGTCCTCGATGGCTTCTTCAGCCCCCTAGCAAAACGGATGGAAAGCCGCTCAGATAGAGCAACTGAAGAACTTTTAAACCGCCCTAATGTAGCTGTGGTTAATAAAGGAACCCCCGTTTCTATTACTGTTAACAGCTTTCTCAACATTTACCGTTGACCGAGCCGTCGGTAAAGGGTTAAGTCGCCCCAACGCGACTGCGGCGATTAGTAAAGGAAATCCCCGTTTCTACTGTCAACAATTTTCTCAACATCAACGAATAACTGCCATGACGAATCGCATCCAATCCCCAAGAATGCTTTCCCTCGGAGGGCTTTTGTTCACAGCAGTGTTCGCTACTGCAAGCTACCCCGACTGTGCTTTTGCTCAATCAAGAGCAACAGGCTATCAAACTGTGGGTCGAGATATTGCCGTCAATAGTGCGATCGATATTTTAGTCTATCCCGGTCGCGCGAGTGCGATCGACTTCAGCTCAACCGATGAAGCTCTCGCCTACGTTTTAATTGCCGACCCCTCAAAAATAGTTTTCAGCACCGACGCACAGTTGGCAAGCGGCAAAGCCAAAACTGTTTTCTTGCGTCCCATTCAAGCGCTCAATTTTCCGGGAGCTACCACAGCTACCATCACTAACCTTTCAATCAAAACTGTAGATTCAAAAGGGAAACAGCGACTTTACAACTTCAACATCGTTCCTACCAACAAAGAACCAGAACACTTAGGAATTCGCATCGCTCCCGTCACGCCAAGAATGGAGCCGACTGTGAACGTTGATAGAGGTCGCGCACCCTCTGCATCAGATGTTGAAAAAGGATTGCTGATTGCCATTCAAAGAGGCTACACAGCAGCCAACGACCCAGTAGTCTACAGCGTGCGACAATTTTTAGCTCTGGTAAGAAATCAGAATCTATCGGCGGCCGATGCTGCTGCACGAGCCGGAGTAGACTTGTCTGTGATTGTCGAGCTAGCCAAAATAGCTTTTGAATCAAACTACCGCTCACACAAACCTATTCATATCTAACCAATGTTAGACAGAGTTAGGTAAGTGCATTCGTTCCGGGGTCAAGCACAGAGCGGGAGCAACGGCAATCCCATCAATTTAAAATCTCAAATCTCAAATCTTAAATTGTTCCAATTACCCATTACCCATTACCCATTACCCATTACCAGTCTAGAGCGGCTTTAAGTACGCAACTTGGGTTAGTTGAGATGCAAATCCTCTCCTCAATACTGCCAAGCGGGAGCCAGTGTCGCTAACCGCTCGCTCTGAGAACTTATGGCTTTTGACTGATTCAGATTCGTTTGAGGCTGCGCTATTAATAGGAATTAGTCAAACAGCATAACGAGACCGAGCGGGGATGGTGAATGAGGAGAGGAGAACTCTTCTACTTCTGGTGTTACTCCCCTCTGAAGAAGAACGTTTTTTTCCTCATTCCCACTCTCTTTTTTTAACCAATGTTCCGCCCAAAAAGCTCAGTTCAAAAAAAGTCTGCCCTCCCGCTGCGCGTTGTGCTTACAGTCCCCAACGCTCTCCTGATTTCGACTTTACTATGTCTGACGGGATGGCTTTCTTTTCAAACAGGGCGGCAGACAATGAATGACTTAGTTGCACAGCTATTGGCAGAAGCAACGAGCCGCATCTCTGACCGCCTTGACAACTACTTAAAAGAAGGGGTTGGGGTTGGGAAAGGAGAAGGGACTTATAAAAAAATGCAAACTGGTTCGGTAAACCAACTTCCCCCAAGTCAAACAGCCGGAGTCACAATCAAATCAAATGGGGAAAGAAATGGGTCCGACTCTCCAAAAACAATATTCCGTCAACAAAAAACAAATTCTGCTTTTCCCACCCCAACCTCAACATTCAACTTGCGCGATTTCCACATCAGCCCTAACTGTCAAGTCTTTATCTTAGACCGAGAGGGACGCTCTGTTGCTTGGAACGAGGTAACTGAACCAAAACCGTCTATTTCTGTTGACTCCCAGCAGCGAATTCGCACCCAAGCTCTGCAACAACAAGTAATCCAGCTTTCCACAGAGTATTTGCTTAAACATTATGGCAGCCTCGCTGCTATTAACAGCAGCCAAAATCTTAACTTTACCGCCAGCAACTCTAGATACTTACTGCAAGTCAGACCTTTTGAAAACTCTTCAAGCTTAAACTGGCTGATTGTAGCAGTTGTCCCCGAAACCGACTTCACCCAAAAAGTTCAGGCCAATACTCGCAACACTATTTTGCTCGTGCTGCTGGCTTTGGTTCTTTCTATCTGCCTTTTGCTGTCCATTTCCCTAAGAATAGAACAGCGGCTGCTGCGGTTAATTTCGGCAACAGAGGCGATAGCTGGTGGCGACTTCGACTCAACAGTTTCAGGTAGCGGCGTTGCCGAACTCGAAGCCCTAGCCTGTGCTTTCGAGCGCATGAATTGCCAGTTAAAAGCATCTCGCAAGCGGTTAGAAGAATATTCTGGCGATTTAAAACGGCAAGTTGCACAGAAAACAAAGGAACTAAAACAAGCTAAAATTGCCGCCGAAAGTGCCAATCGCGCTAAAAGTACCTTTCTGGCGAATATGAGCCACGAACTGAGAACGCCTCTGAATGCGATTATCGGCTTTGCTCACCTCCTTGTGCACTCTAAAAAAACTGCACCGGAACAGCAGTCGAGTTTAGATATTATCAATCGCAGTGGCGAGCATTTGTTGAAACTAATCAACGATATTTTGTCGCTGTCTAAGATTGAAGCGGGTCAAATTACCCTCGAATCAAATGCTTTTGATTTGTACGGTTTGCTCTCGGACATCGAAGGGATGTTCCAACTCAAAACTCAATCGTCGGGGTTGCAACTTGTTTTTGAACGCAGTTCAGATGTACCGCAATATGTCCGAACTGATGAAAGCAAGCTGCGCCAAGTTTTGATTAATCTGTTGGGTAATGCTGTTAAATTTACTGAGGCGGGTAGGGTGAAGCTGACTGTAAAATGCCTTCAGTCTATGGCAAAAAAACCGTTATCCAAATTCTTTCTCCAGTTCTCGGTGAAGGATACAGGCCCAGGCATTGCGCCTGATGAGGTTAGCCGTTTGTTCAAGCCGTTCGTGCAAGCGGATGCTGGCAGAAAATCGCAAACGGGAACGGGTTTGGGATTGCCAATCAGTAACTCTTTTGTGAAGCTGATGGGTGGTGAAATTAAGGTCAAAAGTTCTGTGGGGAAAGGAACGGTTTTTAGTTTTTACGTTAAAGTCAGTCATGCTACTGAGAGCGAAGTTTATGACAGACTGCCGCAAAAACGAGTGAAGGGGTTGGCATCCAACCAACAAATATATCGCATTTTGGTAGCGGACGATGAGTCGGCAAATCGGTTGCTGTTAACTCAGATATTGAAGTCGGCTGGTTTTGTTGTGTGGTTCGCGGATAACGGAATTGAGGCTGTTAAGTTGTGGCGAAAGTACAAGCCGCATTTAATTTGGATGGATTTGAGGATGCCTGTTTTAGACGGTTTTCAAGCTGTTCAAAAAATTAGAGCTCTGCCTAACGGTTCTAACACTAAGATTATTGCTTTGAGCGCTAATGCTTTTGTTAAAACCCAGGAACTCGCCATGTCGAAAGGCTTCGATGACTTTGTTGCCAAACCGTTCCGAGAGGCGGTAATTTTTGAGAAGATGGCGCTTCATTTGGGTGTTCGCTATATCTATGAAGAGGAGTCGCCGAGGAAGTCCGAACAGGATGAGCCTGTTATGCAACTGACTCCTGAGTCGCTATCTGTGTTGCCGAGGGAGTCGATTGAGAAGCTTTATAAAGCAGCCGCTTGTGGAGACGAGCAAGCGGTAAGGCTGTTGATTGAGCGAATTCCGCTGTCGCAGAAGCCTCTTGCTGTGGCTCTGACTAAATTAGTTGATAATATGAGCTTAGATATTATCAGCGATTTAACTCAACACTACCTTTGAATGAACCCCACCCAAATCCAAGATTATGGGTAGGGACTGCGCTGAACATCTCTGCTCAGTGCTAACTGCGATCGCAGTTAGTTATCAGACGCGGTTCTCAAAGTTCTTTCTAGGATTAGTTTACAATAAGCCGCAGTCCACTAATATTATTTAATCAACACGTTTCAGAGCGTGCTTAAAAATAGATGAGCAAAATTATTGCGCTGTTCAACCAGTCAGGCGGTGTCTCCAAAACCAGTTTGACAATGAATTTAGGCTACCATTTGGCGAGGCGTTCGCAAAAAGTCTTGTTAGTAGATATGGACCCCCAAGCCTCACTTACCACCTTCATGGGCTTGGAGCCATCAGAGTTACAGGAGACTGTCTACGAGTCGATTATGAACGGTTCTGAAGCGGTGCTCTGCAAAAACCTTCACAACATGGACTTGCTCCCTTCTAATATTAATTTGAGCGGAGCAGAGCTGGAACTGGTGGTGGCTGACATGAGAGATAGTCGGCTAAAAGAAGTCATTGACCCCCTGAGCTCGAACTATGACTTCATATTGATAGACTGCCCTCCCTCGCTCGGCATCCTATCCTATATCAGTCTAGTTGCCTCCACTCACGTCTTAATTCCGATTCAGACTGAATATAAAGCTCTCAAAGGAACCGAATTGCTGTTGCAAACCATTGCTCGCGTCAGGAAACGCGCTAATCGGAAATTGCAGATTGCTGGAGTGATTCCGACGCTGTACGATACCCGTACTGTACAAGCCTTTCAAAGTTTGCAGTCAATTACTACTTCTCTGGAGAAGATTGGTGCGATTTACCCCGCCGTGCCTCGGACTGTGGCTTTTGCCGATGCGTCACAGCAACACGTACCTCTGGCCGTGTACAATCCAAAACATCCAGCCGTCGCCGTACTCGATACTATTGCACAAGGACTCTTAGCTCTGGCATGAATCAAAAGCGCGACAGTCAGCCTTATCAAATCAAAGGGGTTGAGGCTCTATTAGGAACCAGCGACAGCGAAGATGCCGCATCCTCCCTTGTCTCAATACACAAAATTGTCTTGCCCCAGCAGCAGCCACGCCGCTATTTCGAGCCGACAGCTATGCAAGAACTGGTGGAGTCAGTCAAGCAGCTAGGGATTCTGCAACCGCTCCTGGTACGCCCAATAGATGGCAACAAGTACGAATTGGTAGCGGGAGAACGGCGCTATCGAGCCGCGTCGTCGTTAGGCTTGACTGAGATTCCTGTTGTGATTCGGGAACTGACAGACACAGAGGCTCTGCAAATTGCACTGCTGGAGAACTTGCAGCGGGAAGATTTGAATGCGATTGAGGAAACCGAGGGGATTCTGCAATTGCTGGCAATGAAATTAAACTCTACCTCCTCGTCAGTTATTGCTTTGCTCGGAGCGGCCGCGCACCCGGAACGCGGAGGTGTGGATAACGTTATCCACAGCTCTGAGTGGCAAATAGTAAGCGATATATTTGCACTTGTCGGGAAGTACACTCCAGAGAGTTTCCGAACCAATCGCCTCCCCTTGCTGAACCTGCCAGATGATGTGATTGGAGCGCTGCGGAAAGGACGGATTGAATATACCAAAGCCAGAGCGATTGCCCGAGTTAAGGATAGCTCGGAGCGCTCCCAATTACTAGAGGAGGCGATCGATCTCGACCTCTCTCTGACCCAAATCAAACAGCGCATTGCCGATTTAAAAGCGAAAAATACGGGGGAGGCGACGGCACCGGATCGATCGCTTAAAAATCGTGTAGATGCAGCTTTGCAGCGAGTGAAAAAGTCTAAAGTTTGGGATGACCCCAAAAAGCAAAAGAAACTAGAGAAGCTGTTAGCTGAACTGGAAGCATTGGTGGGTGAGGGATTGGAAAATTGAGGCGGATTTTAAAGTAAAGCCACCTAAATTCACCAAATTATAGCAACCGCTTTCGTCGGCGGACGCAAGACGCAAGACATCCTCAATCGCCAGAATGCAAACAATTAAATCGATCGAGTTGTTTGCGGGTGCGACTTTTTAGCCAAGACCAGCACTATTCAATTTTGTTGAGATCGAGAGAGCGATTTGGATCGCTCGTCTATTGCAGGCAGTAAATTAGCCGACTGAGGGTCGAAATTTTTTTGGGGCTGCCGCGGTCGATCGCGGCAGCTTTAATCTGCGAGCGCCCGCGCGCAACCGCAAGCAAACCACGCCGCAACCGTGGTTTTATTTGGCGGTCAATATTCTCTAAAAAATATTAACAATTCAGAACTTAAAGCCCAAAAAGTCGAGAGATAGTCATTAGCGATCGGCGAGAGCGCTCGCTCTTTGTTTGCAGTTGTCTAATTCTGCCTCGCACAATTGCAGTAGTTGTTTTAATTGTGAATAAGAAAAAAGCTCTAAAGTAGCCTTTGTTCTTCGATTAAAGTCAACTTTTAAAAGTTCGCAGACCATTCGTGCAGCTTGATTGGTGTCGAAACCTTCGGAACTGCTGATAACGCCGATTGCTGTTTCTTCGTACCAGCGTGCGGCTTCGCCGTTTCCTTCAATTTCGATCGCGGTTGCAAAAGGTCGATCGTCTACAGTGAATGGGTCAGATCGTTCCATCCGAATTCGATCGCTGTTGCCAAAGTCGGGCAATACTGTTTTACCGTTGCTTAGTCCGATACTTGCTGCCATTGCATTTTGCTCTTGCGTGACGCTAGCGATTGTAGCAGGTGCAGTAGGTGCAACAACTTTATGGCTCGGGAGCGGAACCCGCGTCAGAGAGATTAAATATTTCAGAGGGAACGGAACCTCCGTCAAGGCGAACTATAACAGATCGCCCACCGTTGGCAAAACCTCTGACAGTGCCCGTATTTCCGCCATAGAGGGCGTTGCTGTTGCCAATTTGAACTAAATCCCCTTGGGCCAGTTGTACTGTTTCAACGGGCGGCGATCCGATCGCTAAATCCAAAATAGGTTGCTCTGGCGCGCTCGACGTTCGACCGCTGTCTGGGTTGCTGGCTGCTGCTGCCGACTTCAAAGGTTTCTTTAAAGATTTTTTTTCATCTCGAACAGCAGCGAGCGCCCAATTGATGCTGAGTGTTTCGCAATCTTTCAAAAACGCGGAGCTCCGCGCTTTTGCTTCGATAAGGTTCCAATATTTTGAAATCGCCATGTAGTCCTGTGCGGTTCGCGGGCGAATTCCCGCCGACTCCAAGCAGCTCAGGAATTCTCCATAATTGCACCGTCGCTTAAATTCTTGCAGCAGCAAACCCGCATTGCGAGCGCAGTTCAACTTTGCAAAAGCTAGCTCTAGTTCCTTTCGCTCGATGCGCTCTATTAGTCTGTGCTCCGACGCAATTCGGCTTAGCAATTCTTGTTTGTCAAAGCTTTCTAGATCGAACTCCGGTAAGGCTTGCGAGATATTAAACCCTGCGGGGACTGACGGCAGCAACTCAGCAATTGAGTCAGTTGTCAAAGGTGTCGCACAGTCGATCGCTTGTTGAGCGTCGCTTTCATGTTGAGGGCAATCGACCGGTTGTTCTGCCGGAGGCTGTGGTTGAAACTTGGCTTTCGATCTGGTTTTAGCTTTATTAATTGCTTTCATTTATTAAACTCCTGCATCAAGAGCTGCAAGTCTTCAGGTTTTTCCCCGCTCCGGTCGATCGCCAGCTTTTTTCTTCAGACATAATGTTTGTGCTATATTGAGCTTGTCTGAGTAGGCAACAATAATTAAGTAATTACTTAATTATATGATATAATTTCAGTTATGGCTGAATAAAAATGAAGTTTTATGAAGCTCTCGACAAAACCCTTGAATACTACGGGATCACTGCTAAATGGTTGTCGGAGCAGTCAGGCGTAAGCCAGCAAATGATTTCGCAGTTTAGAAAAGGGAAGCAGCGGGTTTATAGCGACAGTCTTGAGGCAATGATTAGTTCGCTTCCTCTGGAGCCGCAGCGATATTTGTTCAGTTTGTTTCTTGGCGATCGAGTTCCGGTTTTTTTGGGAATGGATGAGACGGAGCTTGCAGAGATTATGGATGATATTGCAGAGATTATCCGTAAAAAAACTGTTCACGGAAGCGGGACTTTTGGTAGGCGGAAGCGGGACTTTCGTTAGACTCTATAGACTCCGCGTAAAATAAATTTGCAGCGTCTCGTTTTGTCTGTATTTCGTCCGACATTCGTCGCGTTTGGGTATCGATCTAACCCTGCAAAATCCAACTTTTTTGTTGCTAAAAATCGGTATAATTTAGCACCCGTTACTGAGAATGTTGTACTAATATCCAACAGGTAAACCGCGATTTGTGCGATCGCTTGTTGTTGCAAAACTTCATGTATTGTCTTGTGCAAGATCGTATCCCGACTTTACCCCGTATTGACAGTCCAGGATTGAGTGGCGGTGCGATCGCATATTTCGATCCGATCGCGTATTTCGATATTATTGTAATTTGTTATTGCAAGTGGGTGCCGATCGAATCGGTTTTAGAACCGTTGGCTAAAGGTCAAGTTACTGTCGATTCTTTTGGGGGTAATGAAGCCGAGTATCGGGAGTATTTAGAGCGAAATGCTTCTCAAGTTGAGGTAGGATAAGTATTGGTAAAAGTTGGCGAGTTACGCTCGGGATAGCTGCGCTTCACGCGCTTGAATCAAACAACAGCTAGATGAGAATGCAAATTGCGATCGCGACTTTTTCTACAAGCAATTGAATTTGTGCGATCTCGCACAATGGTTCGTTGTTTTCGTCGCGCGAGCGCTCAAAATACACTTGGTACTTTACCGATCGTACCTCATGCGTTTGAAAACTGTTGCAGGCTGTGCTAGCGTAGCGACTTTTGTCCGATCGAGCGTTCCTGTTACAACTTATTAATTATGACAAATCGCGATCGCTTTTTCCCAAACATTCAGGTATGCTGAGCAAACCAACAGTCATTAAAAACTGACAGTAAAATTGTGTTAAGGTGTAAAGGTGTGAGGGCATGATTCCTAAATTTGATGAGAACGGCAACTTGCCACCGGGAGTGCATTGGTGCGAATGGGAGGAGTTTAAAAATAGATTTGGTACTAATTCTACGAGGCAGCGAATGATAGATGGTTTGGAGTTGGCACTCGCCCAATTAAAAGCAGCAGGCTGTAGAACTATTTATATTAACGGTAGTTTTGTTAGTAGCAAGCCAAAACCAGGTGATTTTGATGCGTGTTGGGAACCGGAAGATGTGGATTACGATTATCTGCGAAAAAATGCCCCGAGATTGCTAAATAATTTAGACCGCAGCGCGCAGAAATCCAAATATAAAGGTGAAATCTTTCGTTCGGACCAACCTGTAGGAGATAGCGGATTAACTTCTTTAGAATTCTTTCTGCGCGACAGAGAGTTAAACCCTAAAGGGATTATAGCCATAGATATATTAAGGTGGGAACCATGATTAAAAACGAAAAAGAGTATGAATCCAGCCAAGAATGCGCCCGCAGATTTGAAGATTCTCTTAAGGCGTTAGAACGAGATGAAGAACTGAAGAAAAAAGACCCTGATGGTTGGCAACTTTCTCGCGATGTCAAACAATCTCATTTGACGGCTTTACAAGCAGAGATTGCTGAATACGAAACACTAATTAAGTGCGAGAGAAATCAGCCGATTTTCATTAAAATTGACAGCATAAATAAGCTGCCAGATGCTTTAATTAAAGCGAGAATAGCAGCCCAAATCAGCCAACAAGAACTGGCTCAAATACTAGGAATTGAAGAACAGCGAGTTAGGCAGTATGAAGATACAGATTATCAATGCGCCAGTTTTGTAGAAATCCTCGAAGTTAGTACGGTTTTAGGCATAGAATTTGAAATCGCCGCGATTCGAGTAGATTTTGAGGAAATAGAAGCTGTCAAACAAAGCGCCCGGAAGTGGCGAAAGGAAAAAATTAACCTGACAGCTAAAGCATCATAAATGTTAGGCCCGATTGGCTATTCCTGATATTAAGCTTCTCAAACAGCCTCAGACAATATAAACTTATTTCCTCTCGTTCTTTACGCGGCAGCCGGCAACTCTTCGGTTTCTTGTCCCAAAAACCGCTTGATGACAATTTCCCGGTAAGCCTCTAAATCGGGCTGCCAGTTTTCCAGAAGCTCGTACAAATGATGCAGCTTTTCCCCTTCTAATTCCCCCGCAATTTCATACTGGAAATTGCCCGAGAACAATACAGCCGGAGTCGGTTCGGCCAGAGTGCAGTTGCAATAAAGCTTCGGCAACGCTCGCCAGTGGCGAGCGTGCCAAAACTGGGTCGATCGGGATGGGGATTGCCTAAAATTTACTGAGTTCGCAGTGGGTTGAGCGCAAAACGCCGGCAGCATTCAACACGTGGAGGCTCGATCGATTTTGGGGCGATCGCCTTTCATCAGAAACTTGGATAGAAACCCCGTCCTTTTTCTTGATGGGATTGCCTGAAATAGAAACAGTTCCCTATTTAACAATCCGAACATACAAATCTAAACTCAATGCACCAAATCAGCCAGCAGCCCCGACGCTTCTCGCTGCAAGCTCTGCCGATTGTCATCGTAACAATTAAGGACGTTCGAGCTGGTATGGCGGCTCAACTTCTGCGCCATTCGCGTATTGCCATTGCTTGCATCTAACAGCGTCGTAATTGCAGCGTGGCGTATTCTGTGCGGGCTGATTCTTTTAGGAATTCCCGCAGCGGAGCAAGTTGAGAAAACAAGCTTGTAAATAGCGTACCCGCTCAACCTCAACCCGTATTCCCGCTTTGTCAAAGCAATAAATAAAGGATCTTGGGGCATTGCAGCTCCCCGCACGCTCAGCCAATCAGAAATCGCATCTGCCGTCGCGTTGTGCAAGTCAATTAGCTGCGCTTGAGTTCCCCTACCTTTGCCGTAAATGTTCAGAGTTCGGGCTAGCGGGTCAAAGTCGCCTATATTGGCGCCGCCGATTTCTCCCCGGCGCAATGCATTGTCCCACAGCAGCCGGAGAACTGCATAGTCGCGCTTTCCCTGGGGCGTACTCCGGTCAGGAATGGACAACACCGACTGCATCGCCACCACATTCTCAGAAGCAACTCGGCCAAACCCTGTAGTATCCCGGTAAGGAACCACCTTCTCTCCTTCAACATCTACCAAACTCCACTCGCACTCGCCCACCTTCCGAGCAAAATTCACCAAACTTTTGATAGCTGCCAGCCGCCGATTAATCGTCGCTTCCTTGAGTCCCTTGTCGATTAGTTTGGCTTTATACTTGAGAACCACCGCGACAGCGGCGAAGCGGTTCAGCCGTAGGAACTCGCGCACTAATGCCGGATGCGGTTCCTGCCCCGTCATTGTCGCAAAGAAATCGTATAAGTCTTTCTCATAAGCACGCCTAGTGTTGACAGAGCGCTTGGCAGCTAACAGCTCTGCCACTAGGTCGCGCGTCGAAGCGATTTCTCCAAAGGAATTAGCAGCGTGTTCTAAGTCCATAGCCGGCCTCATAATGTGCCTTTCCAGACCAGATTACCCGATCGAGAGGTGCAAATAGCACAAGATTCAACCTTGAAAGACAACTTGAATACGTGCAGAAAATTTGCTGGGCTGTAAAAATACTCAGTTTCAATTTTGAGTCTCAACACTACTTATAACTAAAATTTATTGACGATTTGACGATTCTCCTGAACTTCCCTGTTTGTAAAGGTTTCAACTTCTAAGCTTCATTGACGATTTTTGACATTGTTTTTGACGATTCTCCCCAAATGCTTTCCAACTATAAGTTTGGGGAATAGCCGCTCTGTTTTTGACGATTCTGACGATTGGTTGATCGACCTGTCGCGATCGTCATTGACGACTTGCGCCTGACATGATCCGGTCGCCACTGCTATCTGATTGACAATCGTCAATGACGATTCTGAATTGTCAAAGCTGTTATTGACGATTGAAGTGCTTATGGAGTAAAAGTTTTAGGGAATCGTCAAATCGTCAACGCTAATTTTAAGCTTTTGCAAAAAAGGGATCGGCAGGCATTCGCGATCACACTCGGGAGCAACTAACTTCCCTGTAGCGTTTTGAACCAGCATCCGACATAACCTTGGCTTTTGAGGACTTGATGCCTCACGAGTGTCCTAACTCAAGGTCACGACAAATTTTGTTTGACGATTTGACGATTCTTCTAAACTATCGTAGTTATAAGGCTTTCAGCTTCTAACTTTCATTGACGATTATTGACATTGTTTTTGACGATTCTCCCCAAACGCTTTTTCAGCATGGATTTTGGGGATATACTGCAAATTTTTGACGATTTTGACGATTGCTTGACGCCCATCGCCCTATCAAGCTGGCAGGGAAACCGATTGTCCTTGTTATCGCGGGAGCGGGCGATCGTGAATTTATTGGGATGTGGCTGGGGAATCGTCAATGACGATTTTCAATCGTCAAAGCTGCTATTGACGGGGGAACTGCTTGATGTGTAAGAGTTTCAAACTATCGTCAAATCGTCAATGCAATTTTTAAATTAGCGGTAATTAGATGCCGGATAGTCCGCCGCGATCGTCCACAACCAACTTGCACCCCAGCATTTTCCGCTTTTCTCCTAACACAGCTTCTACAAAGGGGTTGGGATTCAGTGTCAAGCCGTGAACCAGAGCGCGACTAAAAAAGAAATTTTCTTTGACGATTTGACGATTCTCCTAAACTCTTCTATTTATAAAGCTTTCAGCTTCTAGCTTTTATTGACGATTATTGACATTATTTTTGACGATTCTCGATAAACGCTTTCTCTGCAAGGGCTGTGGGAATGTACTGCGAGTTTTTGACGATTCTGACGATTGCTTGACAACCTCTGGTGGACAAGCGAACTGCCACTATCACATGAACTCGATGTAAGCGAATGAGCAGGACTTACGCAGTTACTCTATATATAGTTATTTAATGTAGACTTTAATTTAATAAAACACTATATATACCGTTTTTTGTAAGTCCCGCGAGTAAGGTCAACAATGAATCGTCAATGACGATTCTGAATCGTCAAAGCTATTACTGACGATTGAAGTGCTTACGGGGTAACAGTTATAGGGAATCGTCAAATCGTCAACACAAAAATAGGACACCACACCATATATGGTGCTATATGGTGCTTGATGTAATTACCGTGAGTAACGTCAGCAGTGAATCGTCAATGACGATTCAGAATCGTCAAAGCTGTTATTGACGACTAAAGTGCTTACGGGGTAACAGTTATAGGGAATCGTCAAATCGTCAACACAAAATTTGGTGTACTTGGAGTTTTCTATGATTCTGACGATTGCTTGACGAGTCCAGCTTGCCGAACTAGCAGTTTGTAGGTTGCCGCTGTTACCAGTATGCTCACCTGCGGGCGATCGTAAATCTCTTGGGATGTGCTGAGGAATCGTCAATGACGATTTTCAATCGTCGAAGCTGTTATTGACGAGGGAACTGCTTGATGTGTAAGAGTTTCAAACTATCGTCAAATCGTCAACGCAATTTTTCAACTAGCGGTAATTAGGTATCCGGTGACAATTGCGATCGCCCACAACCGACTGGGCTTTATTTAGTTTCTTCCGCTCTTCTCCCAACACAGCTTCTTTCTTGAGGCAACAGACGAAGGTTTCAATGCTCAGCTTTAGCCCTGGCTGCCAACAGTTACAAATTTCGCCCAACGTGCAAGACGATTATAGTGAACTGTTCTCTCTGTAAAGGTTTCAGCTTTTAAGAATCACCAATGATTTTTTACAAAATTTTTGACCACGACTCACCCCGCGACAAAAAATGTGGTGGTTTGATGCGTTACGCTATCACTTCGCACCTTACACATAGAGGTTTTGCGTAAGTCTGGTTGACGATTCTCGCGATCGAGTTCACGACCTATAAGGCAAGAGGGATGCGCTACCTGGTTTTGACGATTGAAGTGCAAATACCCGCTAAGGTCAGATTTCTATCATGCGGTTTGAGGAATGCCCTACCTGGTTTTGACGATTCTGACTCCGGTGCGAGCAGCCCCACCGTGTAGAGCGCTCCAGGCGGGAAGCGCGATCGTCAATGACGGTTGAGAATCGTCACAACTGTCATTATTGATAACGTAATCGCTTACTCTGGAAGACTTTGGAAGAATCGCTGCTGTCGGAGGACGGCATTTTTTGCAAGTTGCCACAAATACCCTGGACTGCACTTGCAACTCGGTTCGCGCGATCGCTCTGCGGGCTTGCAACTAATACCATTTCCGAAAAATTCTGCAACAGTAGCAACTTTTTTGTTGGCTTTGACTTGCGAATCAACCCAACGCTCGTGTTTGTAGTAGGGTTTTTCGGAAATGATATAACCGCCAAAACGTGGCCGAGCAACAATTATCTTAGAATCCGCCACTTGAAAGACTTGCCGACCTTTTTCGTTTCACCGAGGTTCATCGAAACCATTTGGTTGAAGACCGCAGCCGTAAAGTCGGTGTTCGACATCTGGCGCAGTTTAGCTCCTGCAACGAGTTCGCGACAGTTGCGGTATGCTTCACGGGTGCTGATCCAACCTTCAGCAACCGTGTCCCGCAACTCTTCTGATTTCTGAATCAGTTTCTGGATGACCGGGACTGTATCGTCCTCATCTTGCTGCTGCCCTTTGTAAAGCACTTCAGCCTGGTTGATGTAGAAGTAGCTGGTGGCGATCGCCTTTTGAATGATCTCGGCCCCAATCGAGGTAGGAATTTCAATCTCAAAAGGCTTGTCGGAACGTTCCCCGCCTGAGAGCTTCCACTCTTCTTTCAACTGCAAGTAAGTTTTGAGAGTGCCGTCCGGGTTTTTTAACTTGCAGATTTCGTGCAAGCAGTGCAGGATGAGGGCAATCCGCAGGCAGTACCCACTCCATTTGGACATGGCTAGCTGGAAGCCTTCATTCAGTTCAGCTTCTTCGCGCTCGACCATCGGGTTGAAGAAGTGCTGTTCGTAGTAGTCGGCTGCCGAGTCGCTGAGGTGGTAAGTAATCGGAAAACCCTGGTAAACAGTGCGGTTCGTTTCATCTTTGAGCACTTCGCCTGTCTCCTCATTTTGAACGGGACGATAGTGCATTTTGAGGACGGAAAGTTTGTGGTAGATGTCTTTGAGAAAGGCGTCAATGTCGGGGTAGGGCAGTCGCGTCCGCCGCCGTTTGGGCATCTGGGCCAAGCAGATTACCCACCGGGCCATCCAGCCGCTGGAAATTTTGCGGGGCGTCATCTCTTCGTCAAGCGTCTTGCGCTGGATGGTGCCGGTGATGGGGACGCACGACCTCTCCACCTCGACTCGGCGATCGCGGTCAATGAGGATGACTTTGGGACCGCCGCCGTTGTTGAGGGTGAGGTAAAAAGCTTCGTCGTCCCCCTTGCCAGCCCGATATTTGTTGAGGGCTTTGAAGAAGCCGTCGATTTCGTCGCGGTGGACGAGGAAGCCGCGCGGATTTTCGTTGATGGTGCGGATCAGGGCTTCTACGGTGATGTGTTCGACCCAATACTCGCGAGGAACGGGTGGGGGCGAGAGTTCTTCTGGCGGGCTGTCAGAGTCTCGATTTTGCTGGGTGGCTTTTTGTGCTTCTTTGTAGCTTTTGAGGGCAATGCAGTATTCGCTGTTGGCATCCTGCTGCAAGAGCCGGATGGGGTTGACCATAACTTCTTGAGTTTGACTTTTAAGCTTCCCCGACCGGGCGGTGCTGATTGTCCACAGCACGCAGGACTTTTGTCTGAATCCAGGCCAAGCAACAATTTCAGCGGCCGTGCCGATCGCGCAGCCGAAGGTTGACCAACCTACTGTCATCAGGTGTTCGGCGCTGGTGGGCATTGCAGCAGCGATTTGTGCCAGGATGCAGGCAATTTCAGGCGGTAAAATTTGGTGCAAGTCGAGACTCTGCTTGCGCTTGCTAACTAAATCTTCAATAAGGGTTTTTTCGTTTTCGACTTCTGCGAACTGCCATTCTTGCAGTCGGGTTAAAACGATTTGTTCGACGTATTTGGGGTCGAGTTCCAAAGCTTGAGCGATTTGGGCGCACTCGGATCTTCGTTCTGACAGGGGAATGTTGCCCCGTTCCAGGAGCCGATCGATATATTTGAGGAGCAGGTTTTCTTTCTGTTTGCTGTCAGAATCCGGCGGGTAAAAATTATCTGTAACCTCACCGTTGTTTGGCGGGATGCTCTCTGGCGCATCTGCTTGTAACTTTTGAGAATTGAGCTGCTGCTGGCTCGCGGTCGGTGATGCCCTGGGGCGCTTGTCGATACCCCCTTCTCCTAAAATCCTGTCTTTAATGTGAGGGGGGCATGAAGCCTGGAAGGTTTCTCGATCCAGCCGGTAAATCTTTTTCCAGCAATTTTCAGAGTCTCCGCTGTGATATTCGGCGGCGGTTTGGCAAGCGGAGGGGCTAATGGTTTTGAGGATGCGCTGCCATTTGTAGGGATCTCGGCTGCTGTCTTCCATTTGCCCCCAGGCGTACTCGGCTAAGATTTCAGTGGTGCCGGAGTAGGAGATACTGTAGCGGTGGCAGAACTCTTCCCAGCCGTAACATTCGGAGGCGAGAGCGGTCAGGGCGTCGGAGCGATCGCCTGTTTTGGCACCACCTGTCAGAATTTCAAGGGTGCGGGGGGAGATGAGGTCTTCCAGGCGAATTGCGCCGGGGACGTAACTTCCTACAGAACGGGGCGAGGTGTTGGCAGGAACAGACGGGTGCTGTTGCCGTGTTGGGTAAATACCAACATCTTCCGGTTTGGCAACTGTAGGCGGATATGCGACAAAATACTCCCAGCGGTATGGGATGCCGTTCGCGCCGACAGTAGGGGGCAGCAGGGTGTGACCGCCGTTTCGGGCAAGCAGTTCGCCCATTCGGGACCTGTCTCGATCTAGGCTGAAGGCTGTCCAATCTGGTTCTTCTGTGAAGGCGAGGATGACTCGGTATCCGCCCGAAGGGGTGCGAAATCGAGGGGCGACATTCAGGAGGGGGTAGTCGTTGAACCACTGTTCAAGGCGCGCCTCAAAAGCTTGTGACGAGGAGAAGACTTTTTCTTTACGATCTAGATCGACAAAGGCGATGTAGTGGCCCTGTGTATTAGGTCCGCCGCCGAGAGTGCCGATGCCAGTGGTGTGGGCGAACCACTTCGCTAAGTTTGCCTGAGTTGGCAATTGCTTTTGATAGGGTTTCCAACTGACTTTGACTGCTTTTCCTTTCTGGTTTATCCAAGCAGGCGCTTTGCCTCCGGGAACGTTGCAGTCCCTTTCGCATTCCTTGGGACATTCCGGCAGCGCAGGTCTGCCCAAGCAATTGTGGAGCCAGTCGATTGTCTGGGCGATCGTCTGGGGAGCCTGATTAATGTCGCTCATCGGTGCACCTCCAAGCGATATGAGAGGAATTGGGCGATGCCTGTTTTGACATCTTCCAAGTCCCTGCGAGGGTTACCGAGAAGTTTTTGCTAAAAATTTGGCAATCTGTGTTGGCAAACCTCCTAATTTTGCTAAAGTTAAATAGCATCCAATTTTGCCTCCCCAGCCAAAAAGCTTTATGCAGCTGTGGATGCAGGTCAGTCTTCATCAAAAACCTCCATTTTGACCCCAATCATTTACCAATAGTAAATCTAGATTCACCCACAGTGAATTAAGGTGACAAATCTTAATGCTGATTTATGAAGCCTTCCACAATACGTTGAAACGTTATGACATCAGTGGCAAAGCCCTAGCTGGAGTTGCTGGGGTCAGCGAGAGTCTTGTGTCGCAGTTTAGGCACGGCAAGAAGGGTGTAACGGACGAGATGCTCGACAACCTGTTGCAGGCGATGCAGAAGATTGCTCCGGGAGCACGCAAACATTTTTGTTCGCTGGTAGCTGGGGAGCTGGTGGAAGGAGCGGGTGTGGAGAATGCAATTAAGGAGATTTCTGCTGAGGATATTCCTGAATTGTTGATGGCGATCGCGCGTTGCTGGAAATCAGTTGACCATCCATCAATTTATGCAACAAGTGCGTTGATGGAGTTCCATCGCTAAAATGGTAGCACTCTAAGATAATAGATGTAGCGCCAAATTTTTAATAATTTTATACCTGCAAAATTCATATTTAATGAAAATTAATATTTAGTGTGATATGGAATTAATTTAACTACTTAATTTACCCAAATATAGCAACAAAAAGTAGTTATTTATCAACTACAACTACCATTTCTTCACTAGATTTGTTCCTAATTGATACTTATTTGTTATTGAGGTCTCTGGTGGTAGGCCTAATTGTTTGCGAAAATCTGAGTCCTACTTAGCGAGTTACCAATTTTTAGCAGTCGCATCCGCTAGCCTTGCACCTCACATTCCCGATCCATAGCCAATGCACGCTCTGTCAGAACCGGAATTGTTGCATGAATTGCATCGTCTCAACGGTATCCCTAAAGAAGTTCTATAAAATTACGAAATGATGCAACTACTGATTCCTATTGTGCGGGCAGATTTAGCAATTGATGAAGTCTATGTTTATACTAACGAAGCGCCATTAGAATGTCCGATTACTGTAATTGGTGGTTTGCAATACCCCGAAACGAGTCCCGATATTATTGAAGGTTGGAACAAACATACAATCGCTTTTTGTTCGCTGCAAATGTTTCCATACCATCACTTTTTTTTAAAGAGATATCAGTTGCTTTTGCTTCAAGCTACTTGTCAAAAATTGCAGCAAAATCAATAATTTTTCACGGCTTACGACTAATGATGAATACTAATATAATTGAGTGGAAAATACCCCCAAAAGACCTAATACTTAATAGCGATGAGGTTCATGTTTGGCGCGTTGATCTGGAGATGAGAGCATCTTGCCTACAAAGCTTGCAGGAGAGTCTCTCTACTGACGAACTTAAAAGAGCAGAGCGTTTTTACTTTCAGAAAGACAGAGCGCATTTTATCGCAGCTCGCGGTATTCTCAGAAAAATTTTGGGCTGCTATCTAAATAAAAATCCTAACGAACTGCGCTTTAGCTATAACCCCTACGGAAAACCATCTTTAGTTACCGCAGTATCCGAATATAAACTTTGCTTCAATTTGTCTCACTCTCACGGAATTGCTCTCATTGCTGTGGAGCAAAATCGAGAAGTTGGCATTGATATTGAACGCATTCGTAAAGATTTTCCCTACCAGCAGATAGCCGAAAGTTTTTTTTCGCCTTTTGAAAACGCCGTATTGCGCTCGCTCCCCGAACATCAACAACTGAGAGCTTTTTTTACCTGCTGGACTCGCAAAGAAGCCTACATCAAAGCGGTAGGTAAAGGTCTTTCAATTCCTTTGGATGGATTTGATGTTGCGATTGCGCCGGGAGAACCAGCAGCACTGTTAAACTTTCTGGAAAATCCAAAAGAAGTTTCCGATGGTCTTTGATTGAGTTAGTCCCCGGTTTAGATATGGTAGCAACTCTTGCCGTTGAGGGCGATCGCTGCCAACTTCTCTGCTGGCAGTGGCAATACTCCTGCTAATAAATCCTAGAAGGGATTCTGGTTGATCAAACGCAGCCGATTTAAGCAAAGTTTTAGTACCTTCTCTCGGACAAACAGCAGTCTAGAAATTAATTGCAGCGGGCAAAAAAGGAGTCAACGCGATTAGGCGGAGTCTCAAAAAATTCATAGCCTAGTCAGAGTTTGAATTTGAAAATAGTCGGTCAAATATAGATTCCAATTGATTGATTCAAGGAGATGTCGCGCTGCAATTTCTTTATCAAGAAATTGGTCGGAAAATCTATCAAAACAAATCTGTTGCAATAGATGCACAGTTGAGAACTCATGTCAATCTCAAAAGGAAAGCGAGATTTGATTTCGGGCCTGCCACTAAAACAGTTGAAGGATATACCACCTTCAACTGAGTTGCCTGCAAATTTTGCCCAAATTCATCCCCCGCGCTTTGAGTGTGGCGAGATGGTGCGCTGGACTGATGTTGGTGAAGAAGGTGACAGAGGAATGGTTATAGGCAAATTTTACAACTATGAACAGCGTCAGCGTTGTTGGATGTGGTGCTACATCATTTGCCTTACTCCTGATTCCAAGAGTGCAAAGTGGTGTCAGTTTGATACTGCCTGGGAGGAAGATTTGGAGAAGTTTGAGGATGATAAAAAAGCAGCAGACTTTGACAGATAGAGAACGCAATTTGATTGCAGTTTACAGTGAATGCCAATTGCAAATGACACCGAGGCAGTTTTATGCAAAGTGGGGAGTGAGTTATGAGGAAATTGCTTTTATTTGTTCTCGTTCTGATTCTACAGTGCGGGGTTGGTTTAGAAAGGGGAAAAATCGCAGATTTCCTACTGCTGTCGATTTGCGTCATTTGGCTTTAATGGATTTTCTGCTGGAACACTTTGAGGAAATCCCAGAGGCATTGGTGGCTTTCCTGTGTCCGCCTTGCGAAGAGAATAGCCTGGATTAATAGTAGCGGCGCGTATAACGGAAAGACTGTTTAGGGCAACGACTGTATACGTTGTCGCAATCATATACTGCTGACTTGTTCTAACAGTTTTGTTGGCTGCTATACATCAAGCTTTTTCAGCATCAAAAAATAATTTGAGCTTGTCTTAGCACAAACCTCGTCAAATATCAATGTCACCGTGACCTGTCTTTGACAAGATTATTCAATTACTGTCTTGGCAAGCAATGAAACAAGAGCACAATCTGTTACTTTTACTGCTGAGGTACTAAAATGACCTACTCTGAAAAATTGCACCCGTGGTGTATCATTAGCCTGCTTCCTAATTGTCAGCGTGTTATTGTGGCACGATTTCGTAAGAGAAACGATGCAGACGATCATCTACGGGTTTTGCAGCGATTAGTGAAAACGCGCACATTTGTGATTATTTTTGACATGCAACCAAAGCCTACTGTGCCTAAAGAATAACGGCGAATGCAGCGAAGGTTTGAATTTGAATTAATCGAGATACCTGCGTTAGTTGAACAAACCGACTTTCCAGCGATTTCTCCCAGCGACAGAACCTACTGATAGCTGGGAGAATTTTTTATATATTTTACCGATCATCTACTAACTACAACTTTTTATCATAGTGTTGATTTACGCTCTAAAGCGATCGCATTTGTACGGATAGTTACAATTGCATAAGTAAATATGCTCTGATTGATAGCTGTGCAATCGTAGATGTGGCTAATAGTAATATAGCTTGCGAGCGCAATAGATATTCCTTCTCTATCAATACTTCGGAATTTTTGCTAGTTTTTTTGAGAGATGGCTCTGGCGCAAGGTTCGTAGGTGGCTAATGTTGCGCTGAGTTTTTGGATTTCTTGCCATAGCTCTACTATCAAGGCTTCTTTTGCCTCGTTCAATAGTTGCTTTAAGTCGGGGAGTTTTTCCATTCCTTTATCTAATGTCTATCTCGTCTTCTTGTCAAGGGGGTTGAGCAATTACAATCAAAGAATCAATAGAGACAAGTGCGACCGCATCTTGTCGGACAGATAATTAATGGGAATTAATTAAGAAATTTCTTGGGAAACACGCTTACCGTTAAAACTTTACAAAAAATAGATCGTTAAAAGCAAGGCCGCGATCGCGGCAATTTTTGAGAATAAGCTGCACTTGCTTGTACTGCGAATCCAGCCATGACCCAAATAGAACCAAATTCCGAACTAACTGGAGAGGAGATTCCACTTTCAGCTACTCAAAAAGTGGGTGAAACCATCAACAAAACTGAGAACATTTCACAGAGTCCTGACTTACTTGATGAAGGAGAATCAGAACCTTATGAATTCAATTTTTGTACAGTCAAAATCCACATTATTATGCGACCAGACGACGGGCATCCCGAAGGGCGAATCGTAGAAATTACAGCAACGAGCCACGACGACTTACCATTATTAACACAAGTTAGAGAGAACTCAATTGGAGCTTGGCCAAGTGCTTTACAAGAATTGCTCCAGCGGTTAGCCTCCAATTTACCTAACCGAAAAGTGAGTGCTCAAATTCGCTCTTCTTTACGTCCACCCCGCAAGAAAGCTAAACCAATCCCTCAACACCCTACTGATTCACCCGTCAATAAGGGTGAAATCGGAGTCCAAATTTCCTTGTTTTAAAGAGGTAAAAATGAGTCTAATAGAATACGAAGGCAGACAAATTGAACTGCCCAACGAAATTACTTCAAATGATGAAAAGTTACTCGAAGTCCTGCTTCCTTACTTCCCGGAATTAAGCGAAGCTACGATTGAAAGAAAAGCAGGTCAACCCATTAAAATCATCAAACAAGCCAAGACAAAAGGTGTAGAAGAGTCGCAAAAAAAACTATCCGTACTGCATAAAAATTGCGTATTTCAATGCCAGATAAAAACTCATCAAATCCTCCCCCCCATTCCCCACTCTCCTCACTTATGGCAGCACCAGAAGAACCGAATCAAGCTGTCCAACTCACTTGGGCTCTCCAATGTGAATCTATCAACGGTTATGTTACTCCGCTAACCTTAGCAAGTCGCACTCAAGAAATCTCTCAAGCAATAGCGAGAGGTGAACAAGAACTACAGCGATTTAAAGCAACTCTCAAACAACTGCAACTTGCGCCAGCTATTGCACATCCCCAAATTCCCCTGAATTTTTAATGCCTGCAACCATTTTGTCTGTGTCGCAAGCCATCGCTGGTTTGCGACACTCCTACCCAGTAACCAAGCCAATTGAAGCGATTGAATTTCTCCAGCAAACGCTTAATAGTATTCAAATACTAAACCTTTACCAACACTTTTTTCCAACTGAATTTACCACCAGTACCAGTTCTATTTACTCTGATAGTCCTGACATTCATAGCCCCCGCGAATTAGAATTTTTCAGTCGGCTTGACGAAACAGAACTTATCCCTATCAGCCCCTGGCAATTAGAAATAGCCCAAGAAGAACGCCTCGACGAACTCCTGATAGAGCCTTGGGGGTTAGATTGGTTGAGCTATGAAGATTATGATATTGAGTCATTAGCCCCTGAGTGGCAAATCTTGCTGCCTCTAACTTCTAAAGGACTAGATTGGCTAACTGAAAATGACGCACAAGATTGGTATGAAGAGGAATTTAACGTTTTATTTTCTCACGTTTTACCACCCGATAGTATCAATTATCTGCAATTCCAAGAGCTTTGCTCTCTGGCTGACTTTCCCATAAAATCAGTGCCAATTGTACTAAGTTTCCTCAATTATTCAACAGGTAATATTTGGCTAGACGGCTGCGCTCAAGACGAGTATCAATTTAGAGAATGGACAGTCGAAAACTTGATATCTTTATCAGCGCAATGGCAAAGTGCTAAAGAAGTAATAACCCAAGCTCAACAGGTTATCGACTGGCTTGCTACTGACCGCCCTCGACGTTTTCAGCAAATTCTTGAACTCTGGAACAAGAGCACTTTGTCAATTTGAATTACCTATGAATCCAAATAATTACGATTCAAACTCTCAAGTCTAAAAATGCTGAGCTCCCCGCTTAAGCGTATTCATTGTGAAGCAGCAACCGCTAGTGCGGTTGTAGCTGTTGGAAATTGAGGTCTTAACCATGACTGAAACTCTAACAACAACCGAAAGAATTGCACGTCTCAATGACCAGTTGCGTCAAGGAAATACCAAAATTGGTGAAATTCGGATCACTCAAACTGTAAAAGCTCTTCCTCCTGAATACCAACAAAAATTACTGCAATTAGTAAGAGATTTTAACAGTTTTGAATCGGGCAACGACCCCTACGGAGAACGAGATTTTTTTGCCATTCAACTGGATAGCAAAAACTACTTTTTCAAAATTGATTATTTTGACAGAAAAGCTTGGCTGGACAACCAAGAAGTGAGTTCAGAATGCCCAGAAAACTCGGATAAAACTTGGAGAGTTGCTACCCTAATGAAATCGAATGAATACTAATTTTCAAGTAGGAGCTAACCTTACCTATCGGGTTAGCTCTATAACCTCTATCAATTTTAAGCTATTATGCAACATTTGTCAGGAGAAGCCTTCCGTGAAATTCTGCAAATAGCTCCCCGACAGCTAACAGAAATTGATGCTGAATTACTGTTCATCAAAGAACAATACCTGTTCCATTATCGAGAAGGGACAAAGGAACACTACAAACTACTCTCCTCTGTCAGTTTGAGAACTGCATTTTCTCACGAGCCAATTGATACAGGTTGGATGCCTCCAGGAGTCATAAGGTGGGGAACTAATTCTCAAGGAAATTGGGTAGTAAAATTCATACATCCTGCTCAATATAACCTCCACTTTGATGATATTGAACCGATTACTATTCCGCTAACCGCTTTGGTATTGGTAGGACAGAACACTCAATATTGGGTATGGGCAACTGATGTCGCCACCTTCAACCCAGAGGCGAAAGCTTACCATACTCCCTTACCAAATATCCACCCAAACGGTTTAATTTGCTGGGGACAAAATACTCCCCCGGTTGCTTCAACTCAAACCATTGATATTGCTTGGCAAACTTTCATCACTACTCCTTTCAATGCTGACTTATCCAGCCAAAAAAGCCGAAAGTTTCCCCAAGATGTCAGAGAACATCTGAAAAGTTTAGCCTTGAAAAAAAGGCGTTCCTATCCTGTTAAAGATTTAGTTGAAAGCAGGTGCAACCAGTCAATTAACTCTTTAATAGAACACCTTTTATTGATTGCTAACCCTATCTAGGCATTGCACTCAACATTTTTCTTTCAACCGCCAAGTTTAAGTTAATGCTAAAACTTTTTAACCACATTCATGCCTCTATTCCCTTGCCTCCCATTGCTACTGGAGTATTCTGCGAATACGTTACAGCTTCTAACGGCGTGTTTGTGCGTTCAGTTCGCCCCGGACTAGAGGCAATGATTCCTATTGCAAATTCAGCGCCCAATACTATCAAAGGGTTGCCATCTATAGAACCGTACTTGCACCTTGACACTCGTTCAGTACCATTAGAATTACTCCTTTCTATGTGTACAAAATCTGCATTTTGCAAAGATAATAGTGGGAATCTCACAGAGATTTTATTTCACCTATCCCTTGACAGCCGCAATCAATGGCAACTGACAATTCCACTCCAAACAACTACACGAACAAGCTGCCAACCTCTTGATAATTTATCCTGCTCAACTGCCTTAATTGAATGCCACTCTCACGGAGAAATGCCTGCTTTCTTTAGTAGCACAGATGATGCTGACGAGCGCGGGTTTAGACTCTATGCAGTCTTGGGTAAAGTTAATACTTTAAATCCTGAGATTTTAGTCAGAATCGGAATTTTCGGACACTATAGCTTAATTAAAGCTAGTTCTGTATTTGAAGAGCCATATTTTATCACCGATGCTTACCAAAACTCCCTTAAACCTCGACTTTGAGTACGCCAATTCTACCCCTCTCCTCCTCAAAGATTACTCTCACCTACACTTGTGGCTCGTTGGCTGTGGGGGCACTGGCTCTTATGTAGCTGAAAGTTTAGCACGATTAGCTTACGTTTTCAAACAACGTGGTAAAAATGTCAATGTTGCCTTTGTTGACCCTGACATTGTTGAAGAGAAAAACTTGGGAAGGCAGAGATTTTGTCAATCTGAACTCGGATTGAATAAAGCCGCTACTCTTGCTTTGCGTTACAATCTTACCTGGGGGCTAGAAATTAGTGCAATTCCTGACTATTTTGACCCCAAATTGGTAAAATCATACTGGAATGATTTGGTAATTATCACTGGCTGCGTTGACAATAGTGCGGCTCGTCGTTCCCTCGGCAAAACACTAGAAAGTAACCGCCACTCTGATATTCCAAGAATCTGGTATCTTGATGCTGGCAATAACTTTGATAGCGGTCAAATTCTACTAGGTAGTCATAATTGTGGTGAGGGGTTAATTACTCACCTAGATCAATTTGAGAAAACAGGCATTATGGGAGCGTTACCCTCTCCTATTTGGCAGTGCCCCAATTTGAGAGAATCCCAGCCTGAAGAACTGGCAAATACCTATTTATCTTGTGCTGAGTTAGCCACTATTAACGCTCAGAGTCTCACAATTAATCAGGGGATGGCCTCCATTATTGCTGACTATTTATTCCGTCTCACTTTGACGAATGACTTGCGCAGGTTTGCCACTTTCCTTAACCTTAAATCGGGTTCTATGCGCTCGGAATTTATCAGTTTTTCATCTCTTAAAAGGTTTGCAAGAGGGGGAGGGGGAAGGGGAAGGGTGGAAAAAGGAAGGGAAGAGGAAGGGGAAGGGTAGAAAAAGCTGATTATTTGGGGAGGGGAAAGGAAGGCTTCGCCGTGAACTATGCGGCTCGACTGAGCGACATTCGGCTTGCGCTCAATCGAGCCACAATTCGGCTAAGCTCATGGTCGAAGCCTCACGCCGAAGTCCGACGGGAACCCCGCTTACCGAACGTCCGAATGGAAAGTTATAGGTTATTGTTAGCTTTTATTAAAGAGAAAAAGCTAAAATTTATCCTTCCTTCCCCTTCCCCCTCTTTTACTTTAACGAGATTTTTTCGGATTTAATACTGTGTGAATTGCCCGGTCTAAAAACTCGATAAACTCACTGGGTTAAGTATAAAATTGACTCTTTCTGGCTCTTCTGGTTTGAGGGGATTAATGTATAATGAGATACAATGAATACGTGGTGATAGGCATGGACTTGCATCTTGATAGGTTGCTAAATTTACCAAATACAACCATCGAAAGTTTTACGGAAGAAGAAAATAAAATTATTCTCAAGCTGAGATTCTTACATGATGAAGCTCCTTGCCCCCATTGTAATACGCAGAGTAGAAAATTAAAACAAAATCGACCGATACTGATTCGAGATTTATCAGTATTTGGCAAAGTAATTTATTTAAATACGCCACGCCGCCAATTTTATTGTCATCAGTGTCAAAAACATTTTACGGAAGAATTACCCTTTGTAGATTGGGAAAGACGATACACACAAAGAGCTGAAGAGTATGTTTATCAACGAGTGCAAAGTGCGAGTGTAGAGCAGGTAAGTCGAGATGAATTTTTGAGTTGGGATCAAGTACAGGGAATATTTAACCACCAATTTTCTCTCAAAAAAAAGGAGAATTGGGAAGAAGTAAAACGGGTGAGTATTGATGAAGTGAGTAAACGCTGCATGACATCAAAATTTGGTCACGGTCGTATCAAATATTGACTTAGGAGAATTGCTAGAAGTGATTGATAGTCATAAACAAGATGACATCATTGAAATCCTTAAGCAGCAACCAATTGAGATCAGAGAGAAAGTTGAGGAAGTCAGCGTTGATATGTGGGGAGGATTTCCAAAAGTTGTAAAAGAGGTATTCCCAAATGCCAAAATTGTCATCGACAGATTTCATGTCATGCAGCCAGTGATCAAAGAGTTAAATCAATTGCGTAAACAAACTGGAGTTAAGATTAAAGGCAGTCGTTTTATCCTGCTAAAAAATAATATTGATTTAACAGAAGAAGAAAAAGTGAAATTGGAAACTGTCTTGAAGTATTCTAAGCGTTGGCGATTAGCTTATACTCTAAAAGAAGATTTTAGGAGTATTTTTGAAACTTGTAAAACCCCTGAAGATGGTCAGGAACAATTGAAAGAATGGCTTCAAAAAGCTCAAGTTGTCTACGGAGCAGTTTTGGAAACAATTCACAACCATCTAGACAATATTTGTAATTACTTTTTAAACCGTACATCTAGTGGTGTGATGGAGGGACTTAATAACCGAATCAAATTAATTAAATGACAAGCCTATGGCTTTTTGAATTTTGTAAACTTTCGTTCTAGATTATTAGCCTGTCTTTCTCATTAGCTTTACTTATCCCCATAAACCCAGAAGAGCCCCGCTAAGTTGAATTAAGAATCAAGTTGAGCAAGTGCGAGAAAATTGGTAACACAGTAGCCGTTATCTAAATTGAATAAAAAATCAAATAAGGAGTATGAGAAAATTGGCAACACAGTAGCCGTTATACCAGCCTTGACAGTCGCGTAAATTGCTGTTGTCGGACTCGCGCTTTGCAATCGGCTAAACTGTTGTTGTCTGATAAAGCTTGACAGTTGGCTAAAGATTTATTCCCTGACTTGGTTTACAGCAGTCGCTCGACTTCCTAGCTATTAACGTGAGTTCGGGTTAAGCCGGAAGCAACAGATTATGGTTGAGCGCAATCGACGGCTTCTTTGGCTGATGGCAATAGGCAATCAACCCACCCAAAATGTTGACAAAGCAATTGACCGGAGAACGATGACGCGAATGCTCGATTTAAGAGATGTTCTTTAACTGATCGATAATGGTTTCGATATCGGGCGCGCAAGCGCGAGCATCAACCGGTCATTGAGGGGCATCAAGCGCTGTTTCATGTTGCGCTTGAGCTTGGTGATTAGTTGAATGCCTGCGGTTTTGAACAATTGTTTTGCCAATTTTTGCGACTCGGTAGCCCTTGCTTGCAAACACCTTGCCAAACAACTGCTGCAATAATGAAGGAACCGGAGTGCGGTCATCGGTGTTCCCCGGAGTCAATATGATATTGAACAACTCGCCGGGCGTCATTGACCACCAGATGCAGCTTGAAGCCAAAGAACCAATCAACCGAGGTTTTGCCACGGGCGGCTTTATCGGCAAACACTTTGTGTTGAGGGAGGCTGCGGTTGTGACAGACTTTGATACAGGTAGAATTCATAAAACTGATGCCGCTACACTTGCCAAAACACGAGCGCAAGTAGGCGCACATTGGCACTAACGTTCCAGGAACCCATTGGATGAAGCGGTGATAGCTCACCCCTGGTGGAAACGCATCTGCCCATTCAGTCTGCACCTTCTGTTGATAATAGGTTTTGAAGTTGCGGTAACACGATTGGTGGAATGCAATCAGAATCGTCATGATTTTGCTCTTTCGTCAAGCTGCGAGGTCGATTCCTCAGCTTGAGTCCACAGCCTAAAAGTTGCTGCTGCCATTGCGCTTCAAAGCCTTGGCAAAAATCATCGACGGAGCAAAAGAGTTGTTCTAGACTAAGCAGGAGGGCAAACTGGGCGAGATTTTAGCATTTTCAGCCTATCGGGTTTGCCCTTTTCACGGCCCAAATCCTTATCCCGAACTCACGTTATTGAGAATAAACCGTGAGGTTATTAGACAGCTATCTGTGAGGGACTGTTTTATGATAGAAAAGAATGGTTTCGTCAAAATAACAAGATCACAACCATAAATGCTATCACAATTCTATCAAACAGTCCTGCAAAAAAAACTGAGCAATAGACAATTAATTACTCTAAAAATGCGGGTATGGCTACTACAGAATTATCGAGAAGTAAGGATAGAAAGATTAGCTGCTAATACCAATTTACTATGAAGTTGCACTTAATATAGCTTCAAGGATATAGTCCCAACCACAGAGAGCTAAAACTTCTTCATTCGTGAGAGATTTGATAATTGTATTTACCTGTTCTTGGAGTTTATCTAAACTCGAATAGTTTTCCCACTTGAGGTCTTTTTTTGTATGCTCCCACAATCTTTCAATCGGATTTAATTCAGGACTATAGGCAGGTAAATATATTGGCATTACATGGTCAGCCCAGTCTAATAATAGAGCTTTATGGAAGCTACCATTATCCATGATAATTAGATTGAAGCTCTCTGAGTATTTTTGACCAAATCCCTTTAAAAATTCTTGAAAACAGTTGTAATTGAGCTGAGAAAATTCTTGATAATATTGTTCACCTGTTGCTGGCTCTACGACTCCATAAATATAAAAGTTTCCTCGTTTCCATTGCTTTTTGCCAATGGGTTTCACCCCCTTTAATGTAATCATTCTGCCCGGCGCATAGTAATCAATCCAAATCTACTCTCATCCTGACACCATATCCTTACAGGCTTCGAGTTTCCGAAATATTTAATCATTACTTTGATGAGCTCACATAGTTTTTTTTGAAGCTTGCCTGCACCTCTTCGTTCGCTTTGTTACTTTGGGGTCTTGGGACTTTCAGGTCAGCTTTCAATTTATAATGTACTAGGTCATGTACCACTTTATAGCTCACTTTAATTCCGCATTCTTTTTCGAGCCAGAGCTGTAATTTGCCATAACTTGTTTCTCCCTGTGGTTCTTGCAGTTTTTCGATTAATTTTTCTCTCACTGATGGTGGAATATGTGGAGTCTTTCCGGGAGCTTTTTTTATGCTAAGTAATGAGCGTAATTCCACCTTGTTTGTAAGCTTTTAACCAACGATATATTGTTGATTCGTCTCGTTTTAACATCGTGGCTAATTCTGCTCTTTTTTGGATTTTTTTGGTAGCCAGCCAGTATAATACCAGTAATTTTTCTTTATTTACGGCGGTCGCATGACCTTCGAGTCGATGCTCTAGTTCCTCAACCGTTTCCTGGATTTGTACCTGAAGTTTGTTCGCCATATTGGATTTCCTCTACTTTTACCCTATATTTTAGTGTACCTTCATAGTGAATTGGTATAACCGGCCGTTACCAATACAAGAAAATAGCCGTCGTCGTCATATACAAAGATTTTTAACCTCAAATGCCTTATTGAAATTTAGTCGAATTTAACTGTAGCATATTTTGGTTGAAAGTTAAGATGCGTTTACCCTGCCTGAACAATTTTCTTTCGTATTTCATCAGCGATTAGTATCAATGGTGGACAGAAGATTAGCAGCGACCATTGCCAGGGAGATAGGGGTGCGGTCGCAAAGACTTTTTGTAAAGGTGGGAAATAGATAATAGATAGAATCAGTGCCCACTCAACCGCAATTCCTAACCAGATCAAACGGTTGCTAAAGAAGCCCAAGCGAAAAATTGAGGTGCGCTCACTTCGGCAGGCGAAAACGTTTCCAACCTGACAAGCCACGATCGCCGCCAGCGTCACAGTTGTTGCTTGATGATAAATTGCCATCTCAGTAGCAGTCCCCGATCGGGCAAGAATCGCCGAAGTCATCGCCTGCAACTCGGTAATCCCGTAACCATTTGACCGCCAAACCAGCAGGAAACCGATCATTCCTACCACACCTTCGAGCAACCCTAGAAACAAAAAGGCACGCAGCATTAAAGACTTATCCAGTAACGGTTTCGACTTTTTGCGCGGCGGTTGAAGCAAGAGGCCTGCCTCCGGTTCTTCTGCGCCCAACGCTAGGGCGGGAACCATATCTGTGCCTAGATCGATCGCCAGAATTTGCAGAATCACTAAAGCGGGCGGAATCTTAAAAAAGACCATCGCCAGAAAAGGGAGCAATTCTGGTATGTTCGAGGACAGGATATAGGTGATGAACTTGCGAATATTCTGATATACAGCTCGTCCTTCCTCGATCGCAATAATAATAGTCGCGAAGTTATCATCAATCAGCACAATATCAGCCGCTTCCCGCGCCACATCCGTGCCGCTGAGCCCCATAGCAATGCCGATATTGGCGGCTCTCAAGGCTGGAGCATCATTCACCCCATCACCCGTCACCGCTACGGTATGACCCATCCCGATGTAAGCCTGAACCAGCCTTAACTTCTGTTCCGGCTGCATGCGAGCAAAGATTAACCCGGATTTTTGCTGCAATATTTGACACAACTGGGCATCCGAAAGATGTCCCATTTCTTCGCCCGTAACGACCCTAGCTTTACCATCTACTAAGCCAATTTGCTGGGCAATCGCTTCTGCGGTGAGTCCATAATCTCCTGTTACCATCGTCACCTGGATACCTGCTTGATGGCATTTGGCGATCGCGTCCGCAACTTCTGCTCTCGGCGGATCAATCATTGCCACCAACCCAACAAAGATCAGATTTTGCTCCAATTCCTGGGCGTCTTGCGGTTGCTCCTCTTTCTGCCGCGTGGCAAGTCCCAGAACTCGATAACCTCGACTTGCAAATCCATCATTAACAGCAGTCACCTCTGCCCGTTCTGCTGCTGATAATTCTTCTATGTGTCCATCTTTCAAAATCTGTTTACAGTGTTGCAGCACGTCCAATGGCGATCCCTTTGTAAAAATCAGATAGGGAGCCGTTAGCGGTTTGAGATTGTCCGATTGCCCTTCTAACTCAAACCCTAAACCTGAATTATCCGAACTTCTTTGCAGCACGACACTCATCATCCGTCTGCGCGAATCAAAGGGAACTTCCTGCGTTCTCTTAAGCTGACGCTGTAGTTCTTCAAAATTCAGTCCATTTTTTAGGGCAGCCACCAGCAGAGCCGCTTCAGTGGGATCGCCAATCTCCTGCCACTGACTGGAACCTGCTGGATGGTTCAAGCGGGCATTGGAACAGAGCGCCGAACCCGCCAACAGCAGCTTTACCTGTGATTCCATTCGCCCAGCAGGAACTTGTACCTCTCCTCCCGTCGGGTCGTACCCTATTCCAGTTACTGTAATCTCAGATGTCGGAATCCAGAGTCGGCAAACCGTCATCTCATTTTTGGTCAGCGTCCCTGTTTTGTCTGTACAGATGACCGTTGTGGCACTCAATGTCTCCACTGCCGAGAGCCGACGCACCAGAGCATTACGCTTTGCCATGCGCTTGACACCCATAGCCAGAGCCAGAGTCACCGTTGGCAGCAGTCCTTCTGGGATAAATGCCACAATAATCCCGATCGCAAAAATGAAGCTTTCCTTGAGTTCCATGCCCACCAACAGGTTAGTCAGCAAAAACACCACAACACCCAGCCCAACGGCGATCGTGGTGATGACGTGCACCACGCTGTTGATTTGAACTTCCAGGGTGCTGGGTTCTCGCTTCACAGTTGTAGTGAGATGGGCAACCTGACCAAACTCGGTCTGAGTTCCTGTAGCGTACACGACAGCTAATCCACGCCCTGCCGAAACGGTAGAACCCGCAAAAACCAGATTGCTTGATTCCGAGGCACGCATCTTTTCAGTGGCTACAGGTTCCGCCGATCGGGCAACCGGCAGCGATTCTCCAGTCAGCACGGAGACATCGACATAACAAGACTGAGCCGAAACCAATCTGGCATCAGCAGAGATGCGATCGCCCTCTTCCAATTGCATGACATCTCCCGGAACCATCTCCCTGACGGGAATCTCACCTAGCTTCCCATCTCGATAGACTTTAGCGCGGGCGGGCAACATTTTATTGAGTGCTGTTAACGCTTGTTCTGCCTGGAATTCTTGCCAAAAACTGAAACCGGCATTAATCCAGATTACAGCCCAGACTGCCCAGCCGAGTTCTGGTGTACCGGACACAAAAGCCAGCGCACCTGCAACCCAGAGCAAGAGTGCCATGAAATGGGTCAACTGATCGGTGAAGCGGAGTAATAGCGATCTTCTGGCTGGTTCGGGCAGTTCATTAAAGCCGTAATGCTTGATTCTGATTGCTGTTTCTGCCTCTGAAAGTCCCTTTTCTGAAGTTGACAAAGTTTCGTAGACTTGCTGGGTCGATAGTGTCCAAACAGGTGCATGAGATGCCATACAAGATCAACAAGTTGCCTCATAAGTTTGCTGCACGGTTGACGAGAGCGCTCCTATAGCGCGTTGCGTGAGAACCCCGGTCTTTTAAGCCGGGGATGAAACGCAGTTGTAGCCTTTAGGCTGCGAGTAATCTGTGTTATAATTTTAACAATGCGGAACAAGTAGGCGTATCAACTACGTGTTAAACCATTCCTAGAACGGTGAGATTCCGGGCAGTAAGACACCCTCAACATTTTTGTTTGAGAAAGACTATGGCACAGCCAAGCAACGCAGGATGGGGAGCGTACCGAACAGGCAAGCGTTGAAAAGTGCGAACGAAAGCATAAGGCAAAAAGTAAGCGTAATTGCAACACCAAAAGGTAGTTGTTTTGAACGTCTAGAGGTGTCTTGACAGCGCCTTTAAGAGTGTCAAAGCTTCTTAAGAATCTCCGTACCTTCAGGTCGGAGAGTGTCAAGGGTTCTTACTGCTGACTCCATCAGTGGTGCGTCCGCTCATTTCAGTCTCGTGGATGCGGTAGATTGCGATCGCTTCTGAACGTCCCTGAGCATCAATCCAGGTTCGATCGATCGCAGGTGACAGGTTTGGATTGCGCTCTTCGATCGAGTGCATAGCCCGAGCGATATCTGGTTGCTCAGTCAGGCGCGAAGCTCGACCATTGACGATCGCGCTGCGCCAAGGTCGCGGATCGCGTTTTTCTTCAACCTGCAAACAAATTTCTGGATTTGCATCAAGATCGTGAGTCTTCATGCCGATCGTTGTAAACAGGTAAATGTCCTCTTCTTCGAGATAATAATTCATTGGCATCACGTAGGGTTTGCCTTCGTGTATGCAGCCCAGATGACCGTATCCTACTTTGTGTAAGAGTTCGTGTATTTCTTTTTGCCCCATTTCATCAATATCTAACATTACTATTCTCTTAAAAATTTAGTTGATTGGTAGTATTGAACAGAAATAATCCCGGCTTTACATCTGTCGTTGGATGGAGTCGATATCTGAAAGTCAATGATCGGAGTCAATAGCCTGTTGAGAAAGCGATCGCCTCACAAATTTTCTGCCCGCTTAATTGATGCTTTTTTGCCCGCATCTACCCTGGCCACAACTAAACAAACCGTGACTAGGGCGATCGACCTCGATCGTAAAAAAAATTGGCAAGGGTTACAATCCCAAGATTTTGCTACAGCACAAACTCATAGCTAATCTCTGTAGTTCTTCCTTTAAAATAGAGCCGAGTGCCTTCTGGATACTCCCATCCCACCTCGCCTTCTAAAGGAATCAGCATCCCATTACGAACTGAATATTCCCATAATCGACCGCCCCAAGGCATCGCAGTCAGCTTGTCACGATAACGAGCTTCAGTCCGAAACCTATCGATCGTCCCTTCAGCATTAAACTGAAATACGACGGAGACAGTGGTTGCACCATCCGTCAAAGTAGCGCGAGCAGAGGTGTCATTAATCGTCTCCCAGCGCACACCTTGACTGGGTAATAGTGCAGTGGGATACCAAGGAGCCTCAGCAAAGAACCGCAATAATTCACCTTGGTTCGCTTCAGGCGTACTGGGTATTTTTGCAACGGTAAAAAGACCGAGTAATGATGCGTGTAAGCTGCCTTCTCCTAAGAGATAGGTATCATGAACAAAGGCATTAACTCCTGGAGCCATCTGGATGCGTGCATCCCAATCAAAACCCAGACGTTGAGTAATCACAAATTGAGTGGCAGTAAACGGACTCCACTTGTTCTCAGTTTCACTCATATTGAACAGTCCCTGCTGAGAGAGTTTGACCGCCGCCACGATCGCTTGTCCGTCCTTAATTACTGTCCGAAAAAATCGCTGTACGGGTTCTGGCAAGCCTTCAATCTCTTTTTGGTCGTAGATTTTGGGCTTAATTGTTCGCCGTCCATTTGTTAATTTTGCTCGTAGGCGATCGGTATCTGACTCCCAGCGATAGCTACCATAAATGGCAGCAATTCCCAAGCTGACTATGATTAAAACACCAATAATTGCAATCCACTTAATCCACATGATACTTACCTATGTTTGTTAATTCAGAAGTTGATAGATTGTGACGATCAGAACGATCGCTACAATAGCTGTATAGATTGAAAACGTGTACTTAGATAGCCAATTAGGAAGATAAATCGCAAAATTGTCCTTTGTTGAATTTGAATACTTCCGTGCAATCAGAGTTAATGGGCAGACGAATCGAAAGGTTAGTAAGATTATACCTTCTAGAGATACAAATCCATAACCAATCCAGAGCCAGATATCGATTTTATTAGACCTCTTGCAAAATAATTTTATGATATAATGAGAAGTTTTGCTTTACTTGATTAAATCCCAGGTCCTAACTTAATGTTCACAAACTTTTGCTAGAAACAAGATAAAAATAAACAGAAAAATTGTTATTCAGGCAAGAAAAAACAGCATACGCTAAAAAGTCAATTAGTAATTAATCAACAAACAAATCTCAAAATTTTATGGCATTTTGTCGAGTCGTTATCGGAATCGTCGTCGCCGTTATGGTCTGCGTTGTAATTTGCTGTCAGGAATTTACAATTATGAGTTAGCTCTAGGCGATTAAATTTAAGACTTCTCATTATAACAGAGATTTTTTTTGCAAGAGGTCTAATGTTGTTTTCCTACAAAATCAGTACGCAATATTTATAGAAAAACGGCATTGTTGTATGCGGCGCTGGAGTCTGCGGCTGTTAATGATATCATGTCCGGTCGATTACCCTGAGTCCTCTAGGGGCGGGTTCACCAATAATATTTGCCAAAAACAGACAATCTCACAAACCCGCCCCGGCTATGTATTATGGGCGATCGATCGATCGGACATGATATGATTGGTATAAGATTGAGTTGTTTCCCTACAAAATTAGGACACAACAGTGCTGTGTCCCTACAAAATCACTACGGGATATTTGTAGGGAAACGGCCCAGGCTAAGTCCGGCGCGGGACTATGCTTCCTTTGACAAAAAGCGGTTTTAACCGCCGAGTATTATCTAAAAATAAATTAAAATCGTCCTGTTAGATTGGCAATAATTAATCCTAGTTGAATAGGCTTTAGCGGCTTAGCAATATGAGTTTGAAAACCAGCTTCGATCGCCATTTGCCGTTCTTTATCGCTCGCATAAGCAGTCAGCGCGACGGCTGGAATTTCTCCTCCGGCTTCCGCAGCAAGGGTTCGCACTTCTCGAATTAAGAAATACCCATCTTCCTCTGGCATTCCGATATCAGAGATTAGCACGTCGTATCGGCCGGGATTCTCAGTCAAAGCAGCGATCGCACTTCTGGCAGATGCAACTGTCAAAACCTCAGCCCCGTAGCCTTCGAGCACAAATGCTACGAACTCCCGGGTATCGATCCGATCGTCCACAGCTAAGATGTGCAAGCCTTCGAGAGAGGGGACACTATCGCTTCTTGAGGCATTTAAAGGCGCTACCAAAAAAGTTGGCTCTAAATCGATCGCCGGTGTCAAATTTTGAGGCGAGACTCTCAACGGCAATCTCAGAGTCATTGTAGTTCCTTGTCCCTCACCCGGACTATCCGCTTGCACGGTTCCCCCCTGCAATTGAACCAGATGACGCACGATCGACAAACCCAATCCCAGCCCTTGATTAGCCTTAGTGGTGGTGGCATCGCCTTGATGGAAACGATCGAAAATATACGGCAAAAATTCTGCCCCAATGCCTTTTCCCGTGTCGCTGATTTGAAGTTGAGCATGATTCACGATCGCCGAGAGCGTGATTTCCACTCGTCCTCCCGCCGGAGTAAACTTAATGGCATTAGACAGAAGATTCCACACAACTTGCTGCAAGCGAGCAGCATCGCCTAAAACAGTCGCAGAACTAAGCTGCGAAACAATTTGAATACTTTTTGCTTCGGCTGATAATTGAACCCCATCGAGCGCAGCTTGCACCACTAACTGCAGATAGATCAAATTGGTATCAACAGCGAGCTTGCCGCTCGTAATCCGGGAAATATCCAGGATATCTTCGATTAACTGAGATTGCGCCTGCGCGCTGCGCTCGATCACCTCTAGAGCGTGAGTAACGGCTGCTTCCTTAAGCTTGCCAGAGCGCAGCATTTTTGCCCAGCCCAGGATCGGAGTCAGGGGATTGCGGAGCTCGTGGGAGAGATTCGCGAGAAATTCATCTTTAGCACGGTTGGCGGTTTCTGCTTGTTGGCGGGCCCACTGTTCCTGCTCCAATAACTGCGATCGTAGCGTCTCAAACTGATTGCGCTGTGTGATATCCTCGATCGACAACAGAATCATTACAGCTTGGTCTTCTCGTTCCAGTTTACAAGCATTCAGCAGCAGAGTTTTCTGCCCGATATGCTCAAACAGGCGATCCAACTCAAAGTTTTCAAGCTGAACATCACTAACCAGAATATCTTCCAATATCCATCGCAATTTAGGGATATTCCACTGCCCGTTCCCTAGCTCAAACAGCGAAGATTGCGCTGTTTCTGAGGCAGAAAGCTGAAACGTTTCATAGAACGATCTATTTGCTTTGTGCACTCGGAAATCAGCATCTAGGGTGACTAAAGGCGTTTGCACAGTTTCCACGATGGTTTCAGCGTAGTTTCGGGCCTCTTCCAAAGTTCTGGCACTGCGTTTAAGACCGTCAATATCGATCAAAACCATCACCACACCGTCAATCATGTTTTCCGTTGTGCGGTAAGGACGAATGCGGAGGTTGTACCAAGATCCCGATAAAGTTTGAACTTCTCGTTCTTGCGTCTGGAGAGTATCAATCACCTCCAAAATCATCTGTTCCAAGTCAGGAACGTCAAGAGTCGATCGGATGTCGCTAAAGGGTCGTCCAATATCCGTGGGAATCAGATTAAAAATTCCCTGCGCCGTTGGCGTAAAGCGTCGAATCTGTAAATTGTTTGCCAGCATTAAGACTGGGATATTGATACTAGCAAGCAAGTTTGTCAGATCGTTATTGAGCTGGCTTTGTTCGAGATATCGGCTGCGAAGTTCCTCGTTAGTGGTAGTGAGTTCCTCGTTAGTGGCTTGAATCTCTTCTTTGGCAGTTTCTAGTTCCTCGTTGGTGCTTTGCAACTCTTCGTTGCTCGACAGGATTTCTTCGTTCGCAATTTTGAGGTCTTGGTTGAGATTTTCCTGATCCTGGATCAGCGATTGCAGGTGCCCTTGAGCCTCAGTTCTTTCTTGGTTAGCGGTGGCAAGTGCCTGCTTCAGGCACTCATTTTCCGAAGCTAAATCACCTCGATCGCAGCTTTCAGAAGTGACGGCGGGGAAGTTGGCCGCCTGGGGTAAAACCTCTTGAAGTAGCAGCAAAAAATAGCGTGCTGTGAAGGTGTGCGGCTGAAACGGCATCACCTCAATATTGACGATAGTCGATCGTCCGCCCGATCCAACAACTACCCTTTCTTTCCTAACTGTCACGTTCTGCGTTTGTGCCTGATAAATTGCGGTGCGAAGCTCAACAAGCAAGCCTGCCCTTGCCATTGTCAGCAAGTTTAAGTCCTGCGTTCCGGCTGCCACTCTAAAGTAAGGATCGACGTCTCCCCGCACTTGCAGGATTTTCAGATCCTCGTTGACAAGCACACTGGCTGGGGCATAACTATTCAAAATCTGTTGCTCAGCTTCTCGCTGTAAGTCCAAGCTATTTATTAAATTTTCTTCATTCATTTCCTGTTTTTGAACAGTTTTAGCGACGGGATAGGAACTCGGCGTAAATGAAAAAGTGGCACGAGTCTGAGTCAACTTTTTTGCATAAATTTTAGACTTTTTATCCACTGAAGTAAATAATGATGAAAATTTTCCGGTACTCTCAGAAGTACCTAACATGAGAAAGCCTGTTGGGTTAAGGCTGTAATGAAAAATCGGCATCACTTTCTTTTGCAATGACTCTCCCAAGTAAATCAGCACATTGCGACAGGTAACTAAATCGAGATTGGAAAAAGGCGGGTCACTACCTAAGTCTTGTCGGGCAAATACACACAGTTCGCGGACGGCCTTGCAGATTCTATAACTACCTCCTTCTTGGAGAATAAAGAAGCGAGTACGTCGCTCTGGTGAAACGTCTACCATCTGGTTTTCTGAGTAGACGCCTGACCGAGCTTTGCCGATCGTCGCGTCGCCAATGTCCGTGGCAAAAATCTGGATTGGCGGGATAACTCGATCGCCCAAAAACTCTAACAAGCAAATGGCGATCGAATAAACTTCTTCACCTGTGGAACATCCCGCCACCCAAATCCGAATGGGATCATTTGCCGATTTATTTTGGGTAATCGCCGGGAAAACCAGCTCTTTTAATTTTTGAAAGGCTTCGCTGTCACGGAAAAAACTGGTGACGTGGATCAAAATTTCTTCATACAAAGCTTTGACTTCAGCCGTATTGTGTTGAAGCTGTTCGACGTAATCAGCCAAGCTTTCTACCTTATACAATACCATCCGTCGCTGGATGCGTCGGTTCAGGGTAGCCGGTTTGTACTCGGTGAAGTCAACGCCTGTCGTCGATTTCAGCAGCGCCAAAATAGTTGCCAGGGCCGATGGCTGTTCGGGCGATGCGTCAAATTCTGTCAGGGGAAGCGGGCCAGTGAGAAGCCCACTGCGACTATAGTTTCCCAGTTCCTCGGCAATTTTTTCCGGTGGCAGAACAAAATCGACATTTCCTGTCGCAACAGCGGTATTCGGCATACTATCAAATTTTGCCGTGCCTTGACATTGAGCAAAAGTCACGCCTCCGGCTGCTTTGATTGCCACCAGCCCCAGTGAACCGTCTCCGTCTCCCCCGGATAATACTACGGCAATTGCTTTGTGTCCGCGATCGATCGCCAATGATGTAAAAAACGCATCTCCCGGCATATATTTGCCATAAATCTTCTCGCGGGGTGATAGTTGCAGCACGCCTTTAGAGAGCACCATCTTGGTGTTGGGCGGAATGATGTAGACTTGATTGGGCTCTACAGCTACGCCATCTTGTACCTCACTAACAGGCATTTGCGTCTGTTTGGTCAGAATCTCGGTCAGCAAACTTTTGTGATTGGGGGCTAAATGCTGAATCAGCACAAACGCCATACCCGTATCTACCGGTAAATGGCTGAGTAACTCGGTGAATGCTTCCAACCCTCCTGCTGAGGCGGCAATCCCAACTATGGGAAAGGGGGCATCGGTTTTTGCTGAATGTTCGCTGTCGAGGGCGGCTGGTGCGATCAATTCTGGTGTATTGTCTGGAGATAATTTATGAGAAGTCATGGTACGAAGTCCTCGACTTCAGTTATTTAGCAGCATACATATCTGGAAAGCGTAAGGCTGAGTAATTCGGACTATTTTCATCAGACCCTACTTAAGTTGTCGGCCTTATGCAACTGCCTTAAGCATGAGCTAAACTGCTGGAGCCACGATCTGAGCGCGATCGAAGAACTCTATCTGCTGTTGGGGCGATCGCAAGAAGAGGCTGCCAATAACTCGGTATATTCGATTACCTACTTAGCTTCTTTGAGCGACCAGTCAACCAGAGAGCGCAATTACAGATTCCGTATTAATTCTAGCAGTATAAGCGACTTTGGCGCCTTGTATTCCCTTTAAATCTTCAACTCGTTTGTGAACTTCGGACACTCCAGCCGCTTTTAATGCCGTTAGAAATGATTGGTCGTTGTAAACATCTTCGGAAAAGGAAACTTCATCACTTTTAGAAAGATTTTGGATGCGGGCGGCTTTGTTGACCGTGGAGCCAAAATAGTCGATCGAATTATTAAGATTTACGAGCAAACCGGTTCCTCGGTGAATGCCAATTCTGACTTGAATCCACTCTGATTGTGGGCGAGTTAAATTGTACTCTCTGAAAGGGGTCACAGCAGCGACTGCCGCCATAATTGCTTGTTCGTTGCTGATAAATGAAGCCATGACGGCATCGCCGATGGTTTTAATAACTTTACCGCCAAATTTCTCGATCGACTCAAAGAAAATTTCAAAATAATCGCGCACAATATTAGACCTCTTGCAAAAAAAATCTCTGTTATAATGAGAAGTCTTAAATTTAATCGCCTAGAGCTAACTCATAATTGTAAATTCTTAACAGCAAATTACAACGCAGACCATAACGGCGACGACGATTCCGATAACGACTCGACAAAATGTCAGAAAATTTTGAGACTCCGATTAACGTGTTCAATCACAATTCTTTTCTGGGCTAGAGTTCGATTATAGTTTTTTGCTAACAGAGAAACTTGCCCATTTTTAGGTTTCTTTCTAGGGATATAACTCAGAAGTGTTGAACGCTTATTGATAGGATTCTGAAAATAGACATACGAATCCTATAAAATGCTGATTTCAGCAATTGAAAACAAGTTCCTTAAACCAGTGAATATAGCTGATTTTCTCACACATAAAAGCCTGTAAATATCGTAATTTGTCTAAGAGTTTATTTCCAATTTCATCAGGAACTTCAACTAACTGAAGCAACAAATAACAAATCAAACAGGCATAGATTTGGATCTTGATTCCATTAGTATTTTTAGTAATTATACGAGCCAGTTTTAAATGCATTTTTAAGAATTTCCACAGCAATTCAATCTGCCATCGTCTGCGATAAATTTCTCCAATTTCTTCATTAGTGTATGCTAATTCTCCTGATTCAGGTAAATTAGTGACAAACCTAAATTCAGTTCGTGTTTCTAAATCTGAAAAAGTCACTAATCTTACTTGAACTTTTCGTTTGTCACTCCACAGTTCATAAGTTCCATCCTCCTTCATGTTGATAGTAGAATTATTCTTAATTCGTAGTACAAAATATTGATTTTCTTGTTTGATTAATGCTTGAACGCGTTCAGAACTCGAAAAACCTCTATCCATTACAGCGACTCCATTTTGAGGTGTGGCTGCTATAGTTTCATCTCCATGCTCACGGCGTCATGACCTTGGCCAAAATGAATGTGTACTCCATCAATTATTCCCCGTTCATTGTCCGTTCCAGCAAATAATTTTACTTGATGGTATTCCTGTTGCCATAGTAATTTACTTGTCAAGGTAACTATCGTTGAATCTAAAGGGAATAAGCTGAGACAATCTTTGTTAATTAATTGACGTTTTATATCGGCTTGTAATCTTTCAAATATTTTTACAAAAACATCAATATCTCTCTGCTTACGACGCTTGGAAAAAGTTGATATATCTAGGGAAATATCTCGACTGTTTAAACGGGAAAATAGGGAACGCATAGTATCCAGACTTTGGTCAAAACTAAACCCTAGCCAGCAGGAGACAAATGTGAAGCTATCTAAAACTGGATAATCATCTTTGGGTAAATGGGCGAGATACCGTTTGACAATTTTGGGGAAGTTAGAAAATAGCATTTCAGTTGATTATTAATAATTTATAACTCTGCAATTATACATTGTTGGGCCAATTTTAGCAATCTTTTCCTATCATTCAACACTTCTGGGTTTTACCATGAGGTTCGCTAACTCGTAGCAATTCATCGTGATGGACAAATTGTTGCTGCGGCATAACGCCAAGTTCTTCCCAGAGCCGATAGAAAGGCTGTCCTTGCCCAGAGCCAAACAAATAGTGAATGCAACCATCAAAAATAAATCCCTGTCGTTGCCATGACGTACACAGCCCACCGGGTTGATCGTGCATTTCAAAGATCTGCGATCGATAACCATTCATCTGGGCGTAGCAACCTGCTGCCAGCCCAGCAATCCCCGCCCCAATGATGATAATGGTGCCACCACAATTAGGCTTCATAATGAAGATTTCCTATATGTTTGCTATACCTCGTGTTAGCCCGCAAGAACCCTTTCTCGGCGAGAGAGATTGGTTTTTCCCAATACTGCGATCAGTGCGATCGCCACAACGCAATTCAGGAGAGCGTATGCGACAGGGGACACCCCAGTTATAAATAGTCCCCATACGTTCAGCGAACCATGAAAAAGCGCCACTAGCAAAATACTGCCTTTAGTGCTGTTGTAAATCCAGGTATAGATAAAAGCATTGGTCACGATGCTGATAAACCAAACGAAAGGAAACTCAGACATCGGGTTGCCTACCAAAAAGACAAGCGGTAAATGCCATAAACCCCACAATATGCCCACAATGAGAGTAGCAATCAGAGCGTTATATCGTTTCTGCAAGTGTGGTAATGCAAAACCGCGCCACCCAATTTCTTCGCAGGTAGTGGCGAGGAAATTTACTCCCAAACCGAAAATAACATAGGGAGATAGATTGACTGGTGGCACTGCAATTGTTACTGAAAAGCCCAATAATTTCGTGACGACTTGCGCCACAATCAGCAAAATTGCAGACCCCAGCACCGCTACGATGTACCAGATTAGGCTAACCCGCCATCGGATTAGTCCCTTGTTCAAATCCCGAATCCCTGTTTTACCATGCGTCACCTGTGACACAATCATAGCCGCAAGAGCAGGTCCAACGGCATAAAAGATGAAAAGAACTTGGAAGTAAGGACTGTTAAATGGGGCAATGCCTCGCGAGGCTAAGACGGTCGATATCATGCCAAGCCATGACATACCAAAAGCCAAGATATAGAACCAAGTAAGGGGGTATTTTCTCATTTGTTATTATCTCATTTGTTATTATTTTCTTGTTTTGAGGCTATACCAGCTCTTAATCTGAACGATTGCTGAATACTCTGGTGCTTTCTCCTGTTTTCATCGCAGTTAACTGCTTCCAATTACCCTTCCACAGCAGCAGTCCACCTAATACTGTCAACGTCAGCATCTGCCAGATCTGCGCCAGAGGACTAAGCCCGATCGAGGTTTCAATTGCATCCCGAATTTCATCAAATGCCGCGTGATAAACAGTTACAACAGTAAGGCTTTGCGTAACTGTCCAAATGTAGGCATAAATCATCGCGTGCATCATGCTAGGAATTAAAGTGATTGCAAGCATAATGGCTATTGAAGTACCCATATTATCAGTTAGTTGTTCAGTCATTCCCATTCCAACAATTACAGGCAAATGCCATGCCCACCAAATAAATCCATGAAGCAGCAGTGCTGTTCTTAATCTGTATCGTTTTACCAAGTGCGGTAACATATAGCCGCGCCAACCAAACTCTTCGCCAAAGGCTGGAATCAAGGTTGCGATAAAACGAAGTAGAAAATTTCCGAGAATTTCTGGAACGATAACGCCTTTAGGAATACTCCGCATTCCTAAGACTAATTCGAGGATTGTAGGAACCACCCAGACAAAGATTGCTAGTGAGAAGACTGCGAAATAGTGTTTTGATTTACCCCAATTCCAACCAGCTTTTGAGAAGCCATCCTGAAATATATATCGATCGGCGATATAAGTAGCAACTGTGACCATAATCATTGGTAATGAGCTTAAGGCATAGCGCATAAACGGTGTCTCTGCCCACAGCATATACGCAATTTGAAATGGCCAAGATATCGCCACGACAATCAATAGATATGTTCTGAGCGAGAAAGGTTTCTGGGGATTTTTCATTTTTGAAATTTACCTTCAACATTTTTGGCCGTTGCCTTCGTCAGAACCTTGTTCACCCTGATCAACATTTATACCGCCCTACTCACTAAGTAGCTATTTGGGGTTTTTCTCTACCAAATTGCCACAGCAAGATGATACCCAAGCCCAACAGATTGACTAGGAAAACTACTAACCCTCCGAAAAAGGGAATTAGTGTCATAACTGTCACGATCGCCAAACCCACCAATAACTGCTGCTGTAAAGACCAATTACCATTACGGAATAGGCGTTGACCGACAAAAAGTGCTACGCCTAATGATCCGACTAGAGCCGTAATCACCGCAGTCAGACTCAGGAGTGGAATCAGAGGAATACCAATGAGCGTAATCGCTAAAAATACGGTAGCAAAGACCAAGGAAACGATCGCCCCGATTCCCCATAGAGCAGTCAAACCGGGGTGTTGACCCAATTTTGTCGCCAAATTTGGCAGGAACTGTGGGCTGGTTTGTAAGATGATCAGTCCGAGAATAGCTGCTACTACAGCGGAACAAGTTCTAAAAATGGTACTGAAGAAATAGTGCGCGAAGAAGCTACTTCTGCCTCGATTGGAGCCATACATCATGCCATGTCGATCGCTGAATGTAGCGCGTTCACCACCAATAATCGCACCTGCTTCCTGTACGATTTTGCCACCAAATGAGTAAGCATCACCCTCTACCAGCGCTCCTTTTTGCAGGATGACATCTCCGCCAAACGCGATCGCAGTATCCACAACTTTGGCATTAGGGGATACCGTAACACTCCCGCCAAAAGCAAGGGCATTTTCGACAACTTGGTTCTCTGGTACGGTTACGCTTCCACCAAAGCGGATGAGGTTGGTATTGTTGATATTGATATCAGTCTGCGCCAGGGCATTGCCTGCAAATATTAAGCAAATGGTAGCTATAAAAGCCAGAATTAATTGTTGCCATTTCATAGATTTCATCCTCGTCAACTACAAGAAAATTAACTATCTATCATGATATTGAACAAAAATGAAGAAACTGTGAATAACGTTTGAATGAGATGACTTAGAATCGACCAAATCCTCCAAGCGATTAAGTATGCAAGTCCGAAATACGTTAGTAATTGTTTCAATTGAAAGTATTGCTTAACACAGAAGGGCTTTCTTACGACTATATGCTATTCCTAAAATGACGGATACTATTAGCTCGATGGAAAAAACAACAATTACTTTCCAATTCAAATTTAGCTGCAAGGCTCCGTTATTACCTATATACAAAGCCAACCCAATACATTCATTGAACCAGGCATGACTTAATACACAGAGAAATAAACTGCTTGTGTATTTATACAGAGTTGTAAAACTGGAAGTTAAAATTATGCCTGAAAATAGATACAATCCAAATGGAAATGAACTTTGAATTGTTCCTTTTATAAACCATAACGGCAAATGCCATATGCTCCATATAGTTCCTACCATAAGGATAGAAGGTAAATAATTAACTACCTTTTCTAATTTAGGTTGCAAAATTCCACGCCAACCTAATTCCTCTAATCCACCACCTAAAAGAATAATCAGTGGTAGATTAATAATTACAGAAAGAATTGATATAGGCTTATTGATTCCAAAGGCAATCCAAACCATAAACAAACGCCAAATTGAAAATAACCCAAATATCAGCCACACTTTTCTATCTTTTTTTTTTGCCGAAGACAAATTTAACAAAAGATTCTTCACCAAAATCCTCATTGAACTGTCGATAAATAATATAAGAACTAATGGCTGGCCCCAAATTGCCGATTGAGTAAGGTATCCAAAATAAAGGCTCACCATACCAAAGAGCATTAAAATATCTGTTCCCAATGATGATAATTATCCAGCACAACCATGTGATGGCAAAAGTGTAAAGTAGAAAAAATCCGATTTGCTTTAGCGATCGCTTCTTTTGTTTCATATTTTTATCTCTCCTTAACTTTTTACCAAATTATTTTAGAGGTGCTGATCGCCAAGTTTTTTGGTTGTTGTTATGTTCATCAAATAACCGCCTAAGCCTGTTATCCATAGCACAATTGGATAAACAAGCCATCTTTCTGTTCCACCCAAGCCAATAAAAGGAACAATAATATTAGGGACAAACACAACAGCACACCATGTTATTAAGGAAATAGTTCCAAAGACAATTCCGATAAACTTAAATGGAGCAGAAACAATTTTAAAAGACATAATAGCTGATACTCCACCCGATATAAAAGTGAGTAAAGAGAATATTCCGTGGTAGGGGACTTTATTACCAGAAAAAATTCCAATGCCCACAAGACCTAAGCTAAATAGACCAAGTGGAATACTAACGAGCAGTTTTTTGAAGTATTTATGCTGATAAAATGTTGCTGTCAAAGTCATTAAGCCAGATAACAGCATGGTGATATTAAAAATGCTGGCGGATGGTTGATAGATTAAGCTGTTAGGTGGTTTTGTTGCCCCAAGATCACTGATTTCGCTGTTAAAGGTCGTGTAGCCAGATCCGGATGGGTATAGTGCTTCAGCAGTGATGATGCCCATTAAAGCAATTGAACCAGCAAGAAAGAGTAATAGACCCGAAAGTTTTAGTTTATTCATGACAGATCATCCTACTTAACTTGTTGAGAGCTTTGCGTGTATTTATATCGAGCTAATGTCTCTGAGCCCACAGAAAAATTACAATAGCCGATTTCACCTTTATTATTTTTATGGCAAAGACAAAAGTGCGATCGCCCTTTTTGCGAATGTGCGATCGCACTCCCCAGCAGGATCAAGCAAATCCCTAATAACTTCGAGATTTCTATCCAAGTGAAAATGTATCATCTGGAGATGATGGTAATTGATTTAATGTCAGATTTCCGCCACCTTCAATAACAGCGATCGTATCAAATGAACTGGTTGATAGCACTCCATTTATAGCGTTTCTAAAGCCCTTCGTTTGGATAGCTAAATCTCGACCATTGTTAATGGGAAACACCGAGAATATATCTAAGTAAGAATTTGATAGTGTGAAATATCCTGCTAGCTGAATAGTATCCTGACCTTGATTAAAGTTCCGAATTGTAGCAAAACCCGGCCCGATATAAAACTGTGTCGATCCTAGTAGCGATCCCCTACGGGTTATGTTCTCCTTACCAAGCGCAAATGTATCGCGGCCGCTACCGCCAATGAGAATATCGAATTCATTACTGCCATCACTTTCATAAAGTCGAGTGCTTCCAAAGCCATTACCTGTAGCTAAACCTACTTCAACTGCAATTAATTCAACTTTCCCCACCCCGGAACCGGTGAGGATGTCATTCCCAGAACTTCCGACAAAAGTCGCAGACCGACTTGGCTCGTTTTTCCCAAAATTGAAGTAGTGTTCCCGACCAGTTTTCAAGGTTCCAGAGTTGACAAATGGCACAATATCGGGGTTTTTCCGTAAGTATTCTGTTTCAAAAAATGAAGTTCCAAAACGACCTTCTTTTACCCCGAATTGAATGAAGTGCTGGTAGCCTGATTTGAAAGTTCCGTTCTGAATAAACGGCAGTAAATCTCGGTTATTTGCTAGATAAAACGTTTCGTCATACTCAGGCGATACGGGGGTACGACCTTCTTCGTAACCTAATTTGATAAAGTGGTCTAGTCCGGTTGCAAAAGGCGCGTTTGGGTTGCTAGGAGTGCGGACTAAGGCAGCGATGTCTGGGTTGCCAGCGAGGTAAGTAGCTTCGTCAAAATACCGCGATACTTTAGTTAGGCCGGCGGCTTGACCGAATTTTTCAAAGTGTTCTTTCCCAGATTTGATGCTTCCGGCATCAATGGCTGGTTTCAGCCACGGATATTGGGCGAGGTAGTATTTTTCGTCGAAAATGTCGTAATTCATGGTTGCTTTCTTAAAAAAAGTAAAGTACAGTCGCGAAAGGCGAGTTGTTGGCATCGGCAAGTGCGATCGCAGATTTTGTTGAATGTGCGATCGTACTCCCAGCAGCAATCAGGCAAATCCTGAATAGCTTCGAGATTTCTACGTAAGTAAACGTGTGAAACCAGATCCTGGTGATAGATTCAAACTGAGATTTCCGCCACCTTCAATAACACCAATTGTATCAAATGGACTGGTTGAGGGAACAGAAACTCCATTCTCAAAGGTGGGATAGCCTTTCCTTTGGATAGCTAAATCTCGATTATTGTTGATGGGAAACACCAATAACTGATCTGAGGAATCCACTAATAACTCGATGCTATCTTGACCTTTGGTAAAGTTCCGAATTGTAGCAAAACCCGGCCCGATGTAATACTGTACTCCACGCAATGACACATTACGGGCGAATGCTTGATATTCGCCCAACACAAATTTATCACGACCGATACCGCCAATGAGAGTATCAAATTCATTGCTGCCATCACTTTCATACAATCGGGCACCGTAATGAGGTTCTACACCTATTTCAACTCCAATTAATTCGGCATTCCCCACCCCGGAACCCGTTATAATGTCATTGCCGGAAGTTCCAACAAAAGTCGCAGAGCGGCTTGGATCGGAACTTCCGAACTTGAAGTAGTGTTCGCGACCAGTTTTTAAGGCTCCAGAGTTGACAAACGGCACAATATCGCGGTTTTTCTGTAAGTAGTCCGATTCCAAAAATGAAGTTCCAAACCGACCGTCTTTGATTCCGAATTGAATGAAGTGCTGGTAGCCATTTTTAAAAGTTCCATTCTGAATAAACGGCAGTAAATCTCGGTTATTTGCTACATAAAAGGCTTCGTCATACTCAGGCGATACTTGGCTGCGACCCTGTTCGTAACCGTATTGGATAAAGTGGTCTAGTCCGGTCGCAAAGGGCGCGTTTGGGTTGACTGTACGGACGAAGGGTGCTATCTCTGGATTGTCGGCAAGGTAGGTAGATTCGTCAAAATAACGCGATACTTTAGTTAGACCGGCGGCTTGACCGTATTTTTGAAAGTGTTCTAGTCCAGATTTGATAACTCCTGCATCAATGGCTGGTTTGACCCAAGGATATGAGGCTATGTAAAATTGTTCGTCGAAAATTGCGTAGTTAGCCATGTTTTACTCCTGATGTTTAGATGATTTTGAGCTTGAATACTCATTAGCTTTCCCGATCAAAAAAGTCATCAATCATTAGCGTTACCTAATGACTAATGACCAATGATTATCCAATCATAAAAGTACCATTACCATTAGATTGTTGGAATACCAAACTCAAATTAGCTCCTCCTTCAATCACGCCCACCAACTCTGCATAACGACCAATTAACAAATTGTTGCCATTGATAGTCAGTGCGTAGCCGTCGCTTAAAGAATTTCCTGCCAGTTGGATCAAATCGTCTGCTGCGTTGAAGTTCCGAATAGTAGCAAAACCTAGCCCTGGTGTCTTTAAGTTCTGCTCCCGTGTCCCGACCAGGGCATCTGTGTACAAGGTTCTCGCTTCTTCATTCTCGGCTGTAGGAGGAACTCCGAGTACGAATGTATCAACTCCCGGACTGCCAATCAGGACATCGAATTCATTGGTGCCAAAGCTTTCGTATTGCCGATTGCCTTGGCGGCGATCGATACCTACTTCCACTCCAATCAGTTCGGTATTTCCCACACCAACGCCTGTGATAATATCGTTGCCGCGAGTGCCGACCAAAGTAGCAGAGCGGCTGGGTTCGTTTTTCCCGAAATTGAAGTAGTGTTCCCGACCAGTTCTCAAATTTCCAGAGTTGACAGATGGGACGATATCGGGGTTTTTCCTTAAGTATTCCGTTTCAAAAAATGATGTCCCAAAACGACCTTCTTTTTTCCCGAATTGAATGAAGTGCTGGTATCCTGATATGAAAACTGCATTGGGTTTGACAACTAGATTAGTGCCGATAAACGGTATCAGCTCTAAGTTATTTGCTAAATAAAAATCTTCGTTGTACTCAGGCGATACTTCGTTGCGGCGATTTCCTTCATTGTAACCGAATTGGATAAAGTGATCTAGCCCAGTAGCGAAAGGTGCGTTTGGATTGACAGTCTTGACAAAGGGTCGGAGGTCTGGGTTGCCAGCAAGATAAGTAGCTTCGTCAAAATAGCGCGATACTTTTGTTAGACCGCCTGCTTGACCATATTTTTGAAAGTGTTCTAGTCCAGATTTGATAACTCCTGCATCAATGGCTGGTTTCACCCAAGGATATTGCGAAAGGTAGTATTGTTCGTCAAAGATATCGTAATTCATCGTTATTCCTTGAAGAGAGTAAGGTGCGATCGAACATCTTGCACCATTTGCACGAACAGCCTTTCAGACCAGCTAAGCTAAAGTTCAATTTTATTGTGGGGTTGACCCAAGAATCATCCCCTAAAAGGCTGATTGATTCTTGTGCAAGATTTCTAGCCGAGGAAAGTGATAACCGCTGGAGGATTAAAGGAATTTATCATCCCAATTTATTGCAGATTTAGATTTGCTCCCCCCTGAATTATGGCAATTGTATAGCCTTTATCAGAAAGATGAGGTATGATGTAACTGACTTAAACGAAGTGAAAAATATAGAACCGGAAAATGTCATGCAGCTCTAATTAAATGGAGCGCTCACAGCATTTGCTCGACCCACAGCATTCACTCGACTGACAACTATCAGGGTCTTATTGAATTTGCTAGTCTTAGCAAGTTATTGCTCTAGTTTGCGCTCGCAAGCCGCACACACAAGGTTTGCCGCTGCGTTTATTTGGCTCAATCGTGATGTAATTTCGGTAGTTCGTATCAATCTCAAGGTTTCGTTACAGTGTTTTGCGGTGAAGCAAAAGAATTACCACGAATGGAGCGCCCGCAACTGTGGTGTTTTTTTCAATTGATGGGCTTCCATGCGTGTTAGAACATTATCGAGAATGGCGATCGCTTCGGCAATAAACGGCCCTTTGTTTAACATCACACACTCAGCGCGTTCAGCCATTGCTGCATCGGTCATCTCTCCCCGCGAAGGTGTGCCATTTTTGACCAAACTCTCTAGCACTTGAGTTGCCCAAATAACAGGAACATGAGCCGCTTCGCAAAGCCAGAGAATTTCTTCTTGGATCTCTGTTAAACGCTGGTATCCAATTTCAATGGCTAAGTCGCCTCTGGCAATCATCACACCAAATGATTGCTTCCCGGCTGCATACTCCCTTCCCACCCTATGATTGACGACCTAATTTACAGATGTGGTTAATGGTATTTTTGATCTGCTCTGGTGTTTGAAGCTGATGGTTTGCGAAATAGGTTTCGATGTGCATCTGAATGTCATCAATTGTCGTATCCGCAGGTAGGTGATGCAGGATTTTCAGTCTGAATTGATGGATGAGATATTCAGCTAAATTGAAGTCTGGAGAATAAGCAGGAGTATGAATAAATTCAACTTCGATTCTGTCCGTTAAACCCAGGTTTTCAAATAATTGCTTTAATTGACATCTCATCTTGTCCTTATGCGTGGGATTTCGGTCGAGAATAATAGTGATTTTATCACATCCCTCCTGCGCCATATCATCACACAAGAGCGCTAAATAGCTCACAACATCCTCTGTTTTCGATCGCTCGCTTAAAATAAAATACTCTTCACCGCTAACTGCATCAACACTCAAAAAACCATTGAGCTTATTCCGCTTTCTCCTCTCATCACTCAGCACCTGTGGCCGACTATTTACTGCTGCCCAACCATAAAATAAACTAGGGCGGTCATACACTGCAAACTCATCGAAAAAAAACACCCGTCCCCCTGGGCGCAAGGATTCTATTTTTTTTTTAGCTCCTCTACAAACTCCCCTTGTTCTGCTTTATTGGCATTAGCATAGTCTCGATGGGCTTTTTGGTAAGTCACTTTTAATTCTTTAAGAATTTCGTAAATCCGACTGTCTTTAAGCGATATATTCCACTTGTGCTGGATGATTTGTGCTATAATCTCCCCCGTCCAAAAGTTCCTGTCAATTCCATGCTCCTTAGGACTTTGTTCCAAAATTATTTTTCTCAGTTCTTGTTTGTTCTCTTGACTCAAATGCTGCGGTGCATTCTTGTGTTTAATTGGTTCAACCAACCTCTCCAAACCCCCTTCTATAAATTTATCAATCCAACTCGCTAAAGTATTGTACGAACAATCAATGAATTGACAGACCTGTAGCCTGCTATACCCTGTGTACAAGTACTTGATAGCTATTAATCTCTTCCTAATATAATCCTGCTGATTTTTGTAGTACAGCCGCTGCCATTCCTCCAAGTCCAACCCTATTTCCAAAAATTGCTCTGTCCGAGTTTTACAGATCTCCATCATATACCGCTACCTATTTTATCTCTCTTCTCATTATACTCAATCTTAGAGCGGGAAGGGAGTAGATGATTAATTCTGGCAGATTGGAAACTGCGATCGCGGTTTCAATCTTGGCCACGATCGCAGGTCGGGACTGACGTTCACCAAAGCGTTTGTCTAATTCTTGTTGAAGTAACTCAATATCAGCAGGTCGTTGCACAAAAGAGTAGCCAATAATATCTGCGTGAGTGGCGACAAAATCTAGGTCGGATAAATCTTTTTTAGTCAGTGGACTAAGAGGTAACACTGTGTTTGGGAAATTCAACCCCTTTTCAGGTTGGAGTTTGACTCCTTTGGGGCTGGCATTAGTCACTTCTAGTAAAAGTCCCGGTTGTCCATTTGATACTGGGTATTGGGTGTCAACCACGCGAGTTTGAATCTTGCCATCGTCGATATATACAAGGGTGTCAACTACTAATAAATCTAGAATTTCGGGAACTGTACAGCAAGTTTGGAAATAGTTTACAGGTGATGGGATTGTTTCATCTGACATCACTTCACTTCCGAGTGCAGGCACACACCGCGACAGCAGGATACGCTCCCCTCGAAATACCCGTTTTTTATCAAGTGGTGCAAGTACCTGTCCCGTGCGGATTTTGAGACCAGCTAAGTCCATCATCACTTTACAAGGCGTTCCTGTTTCCTGTTCCGCTCGACGGATATGGTCGATCGTGTTTTCCCAAGATTCGGTCGTATCGTGGGCACAGTTAATTCTCAGGCAGTTTGCCCCTCGTTGAATAATTTCTCGCACCATCTCATAGTCAGTAGCGGCCTCGGTGGGTAGCGTCACCATAATCCTGACCCGACGCTGGGGCGGGGACTGACCAAACAATTCTTCCGTGTGCTTTTGTAATAAACGATCGCCCTCAAAAAATGACTCAATCGGTGGGCGGTTGAGATGCTCGGCAGAGTCTTGGCCGCAAATGACTTTCAGGGTGGCAATGATTGCATCAAGATTGGGCATTACTCGTGCTTCAATCCGTCCTAATGAGGATAAGCCCCAAGGCATTAGTGCGGCTTGGAGGTGGCGTAGATCGTGCCGACGTAATGCCAGATACTCAGCTAAATTCAAGGCACTAGGAAGAAACTCAGAACGCTGAATGTGCGATCGCCACTGGTTAAAGGTGGCTTGTCCTTCGCTTTCAACGGTCTGGCGAAGTTCTTGCAGAGTCGATAGCAAACCTTGTGGACTTGATAGATTCAGCGGTTCAACACTAAGTTCTGAAGTTGGGCTAATCATATATCAAAGTGTGGGATGGATAAAGTAGAGCGCCATGACCTCCCCACGACCCCAGGCATCAATCAAGGTTCGATGTCTAAAGTCATAAGTGCTACGCCTTGACGACTAAAATTTTACACGGCTGTAAAACACTCGTTTCACATTCTCGGCAGCAGTAATATAGAGCATGACAATCGCTCCCAGAACCAGCATAAAACTCAACGGCAACGGGCGAAATCCGAGCAGGGTTCCCAAAGGTGTCCAGGGAATGATTAGTGTCACTCCGACAGTCGCCAGCGTTGCCATTAACAAGTATTTTCCTGGCTTACTATTGAAAATAGATTGGCGGGTACGAATGACTAGCACAACCATCGAAGCGGAGATTACAGACTCCATAAACCAGCCTGTTCTAAACTGTTCTGGTTCAGCGTGTAGCAGCAACAGCAGCGCCCCAAACGTGAGGTAATCAAATATTGAACTCAGCAAACCAAACACAATCATGAAGTTGCGGATAAACTTGATATCCATCCGGCGAGGTTTGTTGACTAACTCCTTGTCTACCCGATCTGTCGCGATCGTCAATTCCGGGAAATCAGTTAATAGGTTCGTCAGCAAAATCTGACTGGGCAGTAGAGGCAAAAAGGGCAGAAACAGAGAAATTCCCGCCATGCTAAACATATTGCCAAAATTGGCGCTAGTTGCCATAAATACATATTTTAAAGTGTTAGCAAATGTAATCCGTCCTTCCTTTACGCCTTCGACCAAGACATTCAAATCTTTTTCCATCAACACAATATCAGCGGCTTCCTTAGCGACATCGACTGCGCTCTCGACGGAGATACCAACATCGGCAGCATGAAGGGCAGAGGCATCATTAATGCCGTCTCCAAGATATCCAACTACATTCCCCGCTTTTTTGAGGGCGATGATGATCCGCTCTTTTTGGTTTGGCTCTACCTCGGCAAAAACATTTGTATGTTGTACTCGATGGATCAAGGCTTCATCACTAAGCTTTTCTAGTTCGGAACCGGTCAAAATCTTTGCTTCAGGCAGTCCTACCTGCTGAATGATACTAATAGCAACCGCCTTGCTGTCTCCGGTAATCATCTTCGGGGTGACTCCCAGCAATTCTAACTCTTTAAGGGTGTCAGCGATGCCAGCTTTTGGAGGATCGAACAGAGCAAGGTAGCCCAGAAATGTCATCTTGGTTTCATCCTCTTTGCTGAAAGAATTTTGATAAAAATCGCGATAAGCCACACCCAAGGCTCTAAATCCTTTACTGCCTAAATCTTCAGCCTCTTGGTGAATTTTTTGTCGCTGATCTGCAAAGTCGATCGTTTTTTCCTCACCAGTTTCAACACTTGAGCAAACATCCAAAATATTTTTTAGTGCGCCTTTAGTAACAATCAGATGCGTCTTCTCTTTTTTGAACAGGATGCTGAGACGTTTGCGGTTAAAATCATAAGGCACTTCATCTAACTTTTGATAGCTAGAAATGTCGAATTTTTTGTGTTCGCGAATCGCTGCATCAATCGGATTGACATAACCTGACTCGGATGCGGCATTCAAATAAGCGTAAAGTAGAACGCGATCGCTTTCTTTCCCCTCCACATCAACCGCAGAGTGAATTTTTACCTCTCCTTCCGTCAGCGTACCCGTCTTATCGGTACAAAACACATTCATACTGCCAAAGTTTTCAATAGCTGGCAAGCGCTTCACAATCACCTGCTTTGTCGCCATTTTCTTGGCACCACGAGCCAGGTTAACGCTGACTATAGCAGGCAACAATTGGGGAGTCAAACCGACTGCTAGCGCCAGAGAAAACAGGAATGATTCCAACACTGGGCGATGGAGGTAGACGTTGGCGACAAAAATTAGAACTACCAAAATTAGCGTTACTTCCATGAGAAAGTAACCAAATTTGCTAAGTCCCCTTTCAAATTCTGTTTCGGGAGGTCTGAGTTTCAAACGTTCCGATACTTTGCCGAATTCAGTTTCTTTTCCCGTATGAACGACTACGGCTTTCCCCGTTCCACTAATTACATTGGTTCCCATATAGAGGGAATTGGTACGTTGAGCTAGTCCAGTTTCCGCAGGCAATACACCACTTAGCTTGTCTACCGGATAGGTTTCTCCTGTCAGTGCTGCTTCATTTACTGATAAATCTTTCGACTCTAAAACTAGACCGTCGCCCGGAATATTTTTACCTGCGCTAAGCAACACAATGTCGCCAGGAACTACTTCCTCAGTAGGGATTTCTTGAGATTGACCATCCCTCAAAACAGTGGCTTTAACTTGCACTAATGCCAATAATTTTTCGACGGCGTTCGACGCTCCTTTCTCTTGCCAAAATCCTAATAGCCCACTAATCAGGACGATCGTCAAAATGATAATGGCAGATGCCGCATCTTGAACAAAAATTGATAGCACCGCCGCAAAAATCAGAATCAAGATAATCGGACTCTTGAACTGATTGAGCAACAGTATCAATGGGCTCGATTTGTGTGTTTGTTTGAGGCTGTTTGCGCCGTACTCGCTCAGGCGTTGTTTCGCATCTTGACGGCTTAAACCGCAGGTTGTAGAGTGCGTCTGCTGAAGCACCTGATCTGTGGGTAAGCTCCAAAATGTGGAGAGTTGGGGATTCATCGGTTTGATTTTTTGGGGTTAGTTAATGAGCAGAAATTGTTTGCCACTCTTGAATCGCCGTCGATGGGATTTGTAACTCGATCGCTGAGCCAGTTACCATCGGTAAAGTTAGGTGAAGGGGAATTTCAGCCTGCAACTGCGGTAGGACAGACTTAATGTCATATTCTGCGACATTCGCTGGGGTTGGTGTGTCCTTAGAAATTTCGCTAGAAATATCCTTCGCGGTTAGAGTTTCGCCCATAGATGTTGTCAGAATCAGCGGTTGAGTGCGATCGAATTCCACCGCACCAGGAAAGCCCACGACGCGCAGAGAGACAGTAAAACTACCTTCAGGATGGATGCGTTTGAAGGCGATCGCCTGCCAAGAATTTCCGTTCTGATCTTGCAGTTTTTGCCGGGATTGATACAGCATCTGCCCTGGATATTCTTCGATTTCCGTCACAGCAGCAAAAGCAGGTAAGGGAATACAGACAATCAGTAAAACGCAGATCCAAGCAGCCAGCAGCCAGCGCATCGGGCGAATTTTAGGGTAGTTAAAGTAGATAAAGTTCATCACAAAAGTCCTCAAAAAGTTAAAATGTCTTGCAATTCCAGAGTCAAAATTTTTGGATTTTCATCCTAATTGTTTTGGTGCATTAGCTAGAGGCGATCGCCTCTCCTGCGTTTTTCCAGCCTGCAAAACTTGGCGGAAATCCCTGGACATTTTCATAGCCCAATAGGTGCAATGTCATTACTCCCATTGCCGATCGATAGCCCGTTGAACAGTACAAAACTACGGGGCGATCGCGCGGAATTCGATCCAGATTGTGTGTTAGTGTTCGGAGCGGAATATCGATCGCATTAGCGATATGTCCCGATCGATACTCCGAGGGTTCGCGCACATCCACCAACAGGGTTTGAGGGTTCTCTAAGAGGCTTTTCAACCCTTCGACATTGGCGATCGTGTAATAGCCTGCTGGAATCGACGTGAGAAAGCGATCGACTCCCGATTCCAGATTCACGGTTTTTTCAGACATTGTTTGCATCCTTTCTTGAAAAATTGGTTTAGTTTCTATGATAGTTGCTGCGAGAAGTGGGTTTTGCCAAATACAAATCAAGAGGCAAAAACATAGTACAAATCCCAGTAATATCGTCTGAATTGGTTTCTTAAAGCTCATAGATTTATCCTGAAATAAATTGTTAAGTTTCAGCTCCCTCAGCCAACTATTTCAGCACCATTATCAATCAATTTATTATGGCGTTGAATATATAGCCAATGCTGATAATACCAACGGTCATTAACCCAACAAAAACGGCTAAGAGTTGAGGTTTCAAAACTTTTTTAAGAATCACTATTTCAGGAAGAGATAGCGCTGTTACCGCCATTGTGAAAGCTAAAACTGTACCCATAGGCATTCCTTTATTTACCAAAGCTTCAGTAATGGGCATTACACCCGCAATGTTCGCATAGAGGGGCACGCCCAACATTACAGCGATCGGCACTGCTAAAGGATTATTTGCGCCTGCATATTGGATGATAAAATCTGTCGGCACATAACCATGAATCCCCGCCCCGATCGCAATTCCACCTACCACATAGAGCCAAACCGATCGCACAATGGAGCTCGATTGGAACCATCCTTGCTCAAATCTTTGCCCCCAAGTTAGCATCACTGCTTCTAGATTGTCCTCATCACCTAGAGGTATTTCTTGATGAGATTTTTGCAGTTCCCAAACAAAGGGTTCCACCCATTTTTCTAATTTTAGTAATCCGATGATATATCCAGAGGCGATCGCCAAACCCACCCCAAAGCCGATATAGATGAGCGTCACCTTTAGTCCAAACAATCCCCACAGCAGGATAACAGCAACTTCATTCACCATTGGCGCTGCCATCAGATAGGAAAATGTCACGCCTAAAGGTACACCTGCTTCTAAGAAGCCGATGAATAAAGGAACCGCAGAACAAGAACAAAATGGCGTGACAATTCCTACCATTGCCGCCAAGATATTTCCTGCAAAAGTGCGCTTTCCTTCTAGCAAAGAGCGAACGCGCTCTGGTTCTAAAAAGCTTTGAAATGTCCCAACAATGAAGCTAATTACAATCAGTAATGTTAAGACTTTTGGCACATCGTAAAGAAAGAAGTGCAGACTAGATCCTAAATGCGATGCGATCGACAAGCCAAAAAGTTGGGTGACAATCTGGGTTGCCAACCAATCAAATGGATAAAAATGCGATGCGATCGACAAGCCAAAAAGTTGGGTGACAATCTGGGTTGCCAACCAATCAAATGGATAAAATGGATCGAACATCAATTTGCCTCTTTAACGCTGCAATAGGGGCTGAATTTGTTCGGGACTGATTACGTGACCTTTGCTGACGACTTTGCCATTGATTGTCATGGCGGGAGTAGACATCACACCTCGTTTAGCAATTTCGATTGGGTCGGTAATGTGCAGAATTTCCGCAGTTAAATTGAGATTAGTTCTTGTTTGGCATTTGCCTCTAGCTGTTAGCATTTTTTGCAGCCTGAACCTAAAATTTCAATCTTGATTGTTTCCATGACACCTCTCCTTTTTTGTGTTCCGTCATTGAGTTAGCGATCGACTGTGACAGGTGATGGTTTGATTTCCTGCATGAATTGATTGAATACGATACAAAACCTAACGAAAAGGTACGAGTTCAGCGCTATCGACTTTATCCATCAATGGTTAACTCAATGGCGATCGCCCCACAAAACCTCCTCGCACCCCTTCCCTGCCAGTACCAGACAGTTGCTTATTTTGATAGATCATATGTTTTATTCAAGTGTTTATCGCTGTAAAATAAATTCTGGTTCTTCATTAGTTGGTATGCTAAACTAACAATTAAATGCTTGCGTAAGCAAACATCTATTTTTGTAGTTGTCAA